>NZ_JAKLTP010000030.1:0-4144 GCF_022012365.1 Acinetobacter sp. SM34
GCGTGTTGCAGTCATCGGTGGCGGGAACTCGGGTGTGGAAGCTGCGATTGACCTGGCCGGGATTGTAGAGCATGTAACTTTGGTGGAGTTTGATACCAAACTGCGTGCCGATCAGGTCTTGCAGGACAAGCTCAACAGCTTGCCAAACACCACCGTGATCATGAATGCACTGTCTACCGAAGTGGTGGGTGACGGTTCACAGGTGACTGCACTGAAATACAAGAACCGTGCTACCGATGAAGAGCATATGCTTGAACTGGCCGGAATCTTTGTACAGATCGGCTTGTTGCCAAACACGGATTTCCTGAAAGCATCAAAAGTGGAACTGTCAAACCGTGGCGAGATCGTGATTAACGAGCGCAACGAAACCAACGTCAAGGGTGTGTTTGCTGCCGGTGACTGTACTACCGTGCCGTACAAGCAGATCATTATTGCTACAGGTGAAGGTGCCAAGGCATCACTGTCTGCTTTTGATTACATTATTCGTAACGCGTAATTATCACAAGTAACAGCAAAGTTGTTCTATCAGGCTTGTATCATTGCTTTAGTGGTATAAGCCTTTTTTTTCACTCATTTTTTCATAAAAAATAATTACATTTAATTAACAATTTTAGCTCATTATTTGTGCATTTTTTTCGTTATATTCAAAATACCCCTATTTAGGTGGGTGCCACAATTAGAAGGAAATGAAAATGAATAAAGTGCTTATTGCTTTAGGTCTTGCTGCTAGCGTTGCCTTGGTTGGTTGTAATAAACAAAAAGAGCCTGAGACCGGTGCAACCACTGGTGAACATCTTGAAAATGCAGCTAATCAAGCCAGTCATGATATTTCTGATGCAACAAAGGAAGCAGAAGCTAAAACTCAAGCGGCCACTGATGAAGCAACCTCTAAAATTGAGGCAGCAGGTAATGAAGCTGCAGCTAAAACTGAAGCTGCAGCGAAGGATGTTAAAAATGCAGCGAAAGAAGCTACTGCAAATACTGCCGGTGCTGTAGAGCAAGGTGCTTCTAATGTTCGAGAAAGAACTCAACAATAATTTAAAATCATTAAAATAAAAAAGCTCCTTAAAAAGGAGCTTTTTTATTGATTAATCTTGCTTTTTTATTCATATTTTTTTTATGGCAATCCTAATAACCAATAATTAAGTGCATCTCTATATGGCACATTTTTATCATCTGGAAAAACATTATATTCAAAGAACAGGCTGATTACGTGCCGCAGTGCTTGGTGCCAATGATGGAATCGTTTCCGTCACCCACCTCATTATGGGGATGGCTGCCAGTGGTACATCTTCCCACACCTTGTTAATTACCTGCATTGCCGGACTCATTTCAAGTGCCAGTTCCATGGCAACTGGTGAATATATTTCTGTCAAATCTCAAGTCGATATTGAAAAGGCAGATCTAGATATGGAAGCACGTGAGCTGCAACGCAATCCCGTGAAAGGCAATGTCAGTCCTGTTTCCATGTCTGTGATGATTGGTGCTTTTATCTTTGGTATCGACATGCAATTAGGAGGCAGTTATGCTTCGGGTACGCTTTATACCGTCGGTGGCGGTAGTGCCCGCATGATTGTGACTCTTATTTTCTTCTGCTTAGGCTCTTTAATTGCCACCACACATTTGGACTGGTGGTTTAACCTGCCACATCATTGCACCCATTTCCATTGTTTCAAGCTTAGGCGTTATTCCTGCACTCATCGTCAGCTTTGTTCTGTTTGCAGCAATTGCATTTGCTACCATCTTTTTTGAGAAAAAACGTCATGGTTCACTTGAAGTAGAACCTATTGCCGAAACTCAAGGTTTTAAACGTTTCTTACATGGTCCATGGCCGCTAATTTGGGGAGGCATCATCCTCACCCTGCTCAATTTTGCAACTTTAGCTAGTCGTCCTTGGGGCGTGACTTCTGCACTTGCAGTTTGGGCAGCAAAATCAGCCAGCTTTATCGGGGTAGATGTGGCTTCTTGGGCGTATTGGCAACAACCGGGCAATGCCAAAGCTTTGTCTGAATCATTATGGTTCGATATTACTTCCATGATGAACTTCGGCATTATGTTGGGGGCATTACTGGCTGCCAGTCTTGCAGGTAAATTTGCACCGAATCTCAACATTCCAAAACGCTCACTAATTGCTGCTATTGTTGGCGGTTTACTATTAGGCTACGGTGCTCGTTTGGCGTATGGCTGTACATCGCGGGGCTTACTTCAGCGGTATTGCTTCTGGTAGCTTGCATGGCTGATTATGGCTGATCTTTGCTTTCATCGGCAAACAGCCTTGGGGTGAAACTTCGTCCATTTTTCTTTCCCAGTGAACGCCCACAACCTGAAAAACTAACCGGTTGTTAATTGTAAAATACTGAAATTAAAAAGCCCATCTCTTGATGGGCTTTTTAATATATTCTCTTTTTATAATTTAGTTTAAAGCTGCTTTCAAATTACAACCAAAGCCCATAATTTCTTGTGCCTGACGGTATGTGGTATAACGATTTAAAATAAAGTCATAAAACTGATCAGCATCAGCAAAACTTTTGCTTAAATCTTCATCCTGTGCATGCGGTAATTTTACCTGCCCAATCAACTTCGGGTTTTGATGACCTAAATAATACATCTCGGCAAAATATCCATTCATCATTTCACAATAGGCCTGTTTCACCGGCTTTAATGAAGTACTACTCACTGCATGCAGGTTTAAAGTCTGCAATTGATTCACATCCAGTACCGACTGATCTGAAAAAGCAATATTATTGGTTTTTTTAAATGCCTGATAATCTTTAGATAACTGTTGATTTAAAGTCTCAAAGCGCTGTTGCAAACTTGCAGCATCTTGAACTTTATATTGTTGAGGATCAATCTGTGTTTTATGCTGTTCAGAGCTTGAACATGCTGAAACTAATATACTTGAAATCAAAATCGTAAAAATTAACGGCTTCATCATCACTCGCCCAATAGTCGCATAATACAACACAACATTATGCCTGAAATATCCAGCTAAATTGACTTTTCATTCATATAGCGCCAATAGCGTTTCGGCACATATTGAATGTGCAATTTCATGTTTTGTCGTGCTTGAATGTTTACGCTATGAAAATAATCTTTCCACAACTGATCATAAAGCCATTCTTGCTCATCCAGTTGCACAGTAAAGGACTGACTAAAACCGCTGGCCTTGGCATCTACTTCACAGGCATTCACTTCAATTTGATGTACCTGTTGCAAATCATAATAAATGCCATATTTACGTTTTTCATCATAGATCAGCCAGCTCTGATCCTGATAACGTGCCTTAAAATGTCGTTCAATCAACGGCAAAACATTAAAATCGGGCCGAACCAGACTTAAAAACAAACCATCCTGACATTTTTTAAACCGTACAAAGGCTTCCATACGATGCTTCTCACGTCCCACCTGCTTGGTCCACTGCGCTAAAGCCAACACATTGGGATGTCCATAATTTTCATCAACTTTATAAGTATGCTGAAAAATATACAGACAGTAATTAAACAAGTGCTGATAAGCAGTTTGATTTTCAGATAAAAAGGTATAGTAAAAATTGCGCTGACTTTGACTTGAGGTTTTTTGCTTTAGCCCTTGCCAGACACGCTGCGCCTGCTGATCATTTGAAACCACCTGCATAAAATCATCAAATAGTCCATTTTGGCATTCTCATCACTAGGGCGTGTCCTCATTTGGCTTTGCACCAAATAAATATGCAGGCTATACGGATCATAGATTTATAATTGCGTGCTAGTTTATCAAATCGAGTTGCAATAGCATGGAAATGTTTTAATCTCGCAAAAGCATTTTCAACTAAATGTCTTAATTTATATAGATATTTATCAAATTCCTTATTTGATCTCTTACTGTTTGATCTCAATGGAATAATGGGAATCATATTCTTGTTCTTGGCACATATTCTAATGTGCTTAGCATCATACCCCTTGTCAGCAATGAGATAAGTTGCCTCGCCTACAATATCAATCAGTTGTTTTGCAACTTGACTGTCGTGGATGTCACCCCCAGTGATTTTAAAATCAATCGGTAATCCATTCGCGTCGGTTGCAAGATGTATTTTTGTTGTTCGTCCACCGCGGTGATTGTCCAATTTCTCGTTCGAAACCATGCCGAGCTCCACTTGCATGTTGAT
>NZ_JAKLTP010000031.1:0-3847 GCF_022012365.1 Acinetobacter sp. SM34
GTTGAGTGAAAAATGATTTATGAAAGAGGTCTACTAATGACGTATAAAGTTTTATATAATTTTCCTGTTTATGTGATTTAAAATTAGGTACGTACACCGCCTCAACTTTTTAATAAAGTATAAAAGATGTTTACGTAGACAATAACCTTACTTTTGATAGGCTAAAAGTAAGCAAAAGCCTTTGTTATCCATACAAAACATCCCTGTTATGATGGATAACATATGGCATCTCTGTCACACTCGATGATTTTAAATTAAACGATGTAATAGTAGCAAAAAGCTGTCCCTTCAGTTTATATTAAAAACTTAGTGGAATACTGTTTCCAAAGCTTTCAAACCAACTTTAGGATCAAGTAAACCATTGTAAATTTCAGGGATTTCACGCTCCACCCCAAAGAATTCATAAATGGCAAGCATCGCCCCACGAACTGAATATTCCACAGTAAAGACCACGTCATCTTCAATTTCCACAAACTGTCCAAGGAAAGCAAAGTTTTGTGAGCCTTGCGGAATCACCTGTGGACGATCTCCGGGTTTACGGCAGGCAAACAGAGCAGAGGCATACGGCATCATGGCTGTGGTAACATCCGTCGTTGCCAAAACATGATCTAAAATGTCGTTAAAACCAAGCTGTTTAATCAGCTCTGTTAGAATTTCTTGTCCTGTGGCTTCAGACATTGGTTTCTTGATGTAATCGCCTATATGGTCAATTTGGAAACCGTAGCCCCATAAGGTATATAAACCATCAGGTAAGTCGGCAAAATGTGGCTGTGCGGGAACCACTATGGATAAATGCCAACCTGACTCATACCAAGTCATCAGTGCACCTGTCCCTGGTTCATTGCCTGTATAGTCAATAATGCGTTTAAGCAGCACGTCATCTTTCATGGTCAGGGTGAATGACTCCCACTTATGTTCATCGACATTGCCATAAAAAGTCATTGGGCGGCCAAAGTCTGGGGCTTTTTGTGCTAGAGTTTCCCAAAGCTTCCAGCCATGGTCTTCTCGATTACGAATGAGGGCTGGCACATCATGATTACCACCATAACGCGAGTCTGCGGTAATAGAACCTAAAGTGAAAATGGCTAAATCATTGGCTTTCAGATTAATTTGCTCTGAGCCTTCGGGCAATTGCACATATAGGCGCGAGGCATGGCGTTCTTGGGTTTCAGCATTGGTAATGAAGTCCGCATCTGTGACATAGTGTCCAAAACGTACATCGACACCTTGTGCGACTAGCCAACGCTGTAGGGGTAGAATCATTGAATCATATTGGTTGTACTTGGTACGTTTCACACCCGCTAAGGTATGAATGCGTGGTAACTCTTGAATAAAACGCAAGAAATAGCGTCTCAACTCTGCTGCACTGTGCCATTTTTGAAATGCGAAGGTTGTGCGCCACATGCGCCAGAAATTGGTTTCAAAAAATGCCTCATCAAAAAACTCATCTATGCGACGGCTACCAATTTTGTCTTCTTTTGAAGCCAATAAGCGTAGCATTTGTGCACGATGTAGCGTATTCAGCCCCAGTTTTGCTGCATCAGCAATGACATGTTCGACATCAATCAAACGTGCATTGGCGTGGGTTTGCACTTTTTCATTAAACTCACGACACTCTTCACGCACTGAAATGTCTGGGTTTTCCAAAGATGGTATACTGGAAAATAAATCCCATAGGCATAGATAAGTTTCATCGGTGAGCATACGTCCGCCACGTGTCACCCAAGCTTGTGCGGCATGAGGGGTATGTCCACCGTCCATCGAGCCACCTGAAATATCGCGTTCTTCTAAAATATGGATATTTTTGGCAGGAACTTTGGCATCACGGATTGCAAATGCAGCAGCAGCCATACCTGCGATACCACCACCAATAATCCAAAGATGGGACTGTTGTGCGTCTAATGGGGTGCGCTTCTTCTTTTGCATGGTTCACCTTTAATAATGATGTTAAAAACTATGAAGTATAAAATGTGATTTAGAAAAACCTTAAAAATAGTATGACTTTTTATATATGAAAAATGTATGAAATGGGAAGTAATTTACTCATTATATTTTGTAATCAAAAAAATGTAAGTAATGGTTGTTTTTAATACACATTTGTATTTTTTTTAAAATAAAATATGATTTAAGTAATTGATTTTATTATCTTATAGAGTAATCACTCTATTTTGATCATATTTGTTTGTGTCTGAAGAATGTGTTTGAAACTAGGCTTTCTATTGATCATTAAAAGATATAATTGAATAATGTATAGCCTATACATTGAAATATAAACGTGAAAATTAATTGATAAAGTGAATATTGTAACAACCTTGTTTAGCGTAAAATCGTTACTGATCAGATATTTTTAAACCACAAAGTGCAAAAGATATAAATGATAAGCTTCTAAGTCCAGTTTTAGGAAAAAACTATGAAATTGGAATTAAAGGTGAATATTTTGATCAAAGGCTAAATGCTGGAATCACTTTATTTAGAATTGAACAAAATAATGTTGCTGAAGATACGGGATTAATCAATCAAGCGGGAAATTCTATTTATGAAGCAAAAGATGGTGTAACTTCAAAAGGCGTAGAACTTGAAGTCTCTGGAAAACTTACTGATAACTGGGATCTGAGCGCAGGATTTGCAAATTTTGAAGCAAAAGAAGCTGATGGAGCTAAATTTAATACAAGAGCACCGAGAAGTAATATCAATATTTTCACCAAATATAGTGTGAATGATTTTAGTTTGGGTGCAGGTGTAAATTGGAAAAGTGATACTTACGTAGGTACTGGGAGTAGAAAAGTATCACAAGATGCTTATGCAACGGTTGATGTGATGGCTGCATATAACTTCTCTAAAAATGTAACTGGACCGCTAAATATTAATAATTTGTTTGATAAAACATTTTACTCTGGATATTCAACGAATGCGTATGCTTATGGTGAGCCAGTAAATGGGATGTTAAGTTTGAAATATAAATTTTAACCCTGTGAAGTGCTTTAAGTGATGTTAACCATCCTCCATTTTTTTGATGGAGGATTTTTATTCTTATCAATTGATTTCAAGCTTCGATAGGCTTGTTTTCGTCCTCGTTTGAGTATACCACTGCGTTGTAGGATCAAACTCAATCAAAATGTTTCCATGATTAACGAGAGCTTAGTTATAAGAGAACCAATTGCTTGTTCGATAAATTTTGGTATAGGTTCCTTCATTCGGAAATTATAGTGCTGAAATTGCTGAAATTGCTGAAATTGCTGAAATTGCTGAAATTGCTGAAATTGCTGAAATTGCTGAAATTGCTGAAGAAGTTTAAGAACAGGTTTATGCAACAAAGCCTATTCTGATTATATTTTAATAAAAATCTTTAAAAAGCATCTTCGTGATTATCTGATATTTATTGAAATAACAAGGGGCTTCGACTTGAAGGAAACCTCCTCGATGACTAATTTTTTATTTTTCACAAAACTCAGCCCAATCAGCCATTAATGCTTTGCGTTTTTCGAGGTAAGCCCCACGTAAATATGCAGCTTCGACTTCATCAGGTAGTTTATGCGCAAGCACATGTTCACATACTTCTCGAGGGTAATCTGTTTGGTCAGCTGACTAATCGCGAAATGTTGATCTAAAACCATGCGTTGTAATCACTCGATTTTGTTTGGGGTCAATATAGCCTAAGCTATTTTCTTTAAATTTTTGTTCATGCATTCGTTTAATCAATGTTGTTAATGACATATCAGAAAGCATTTCACCAGTACGTGGGGCAGGGAAAATGAAATCTTGTGCTTGAGTGTGATGTTGGAGTGATTCAAGCAAAGTGATGGCTTCTATAGACAGGGGAACACGATGTTCTTTTTCTGCTTTCATG
>NZ_JAKLTP010000032.1:0-1242 GCF_022012365.1 Acinetobacter sp. SM34
GAGCGTTCTGGGGCATAGGGGTGCTTCCTATAAATTCTCAATCTTTAAAATGAGTTTCTATGCGATGTTTAATTTTCTCTTTAGGAAAATTACTTTCTCTGTGAGAATTTATATAGGATTTTTTTTCAGCCGTCTACGGCTTTAGGAAAGTTTTTTTATTTTTAGGAAAGTTTTTTAAATTATTGATTTTTATTAAGATGTGCGAAAGCACCAGCAGGAAATTAATCTCCTGCTGGCTAGATTTGGCTTAACATAAAACCTCTACCCGATGAAACTGCTTCAGCTGCAACAATGCCTGAAAAGGCTGGGCAGACTGCATCAAATTATTCATCTGTTCATGAAACTGCTGAACCAGACCGTGATTGCATCGAATCAGCCAGCCTTTCATAAACTTCTTGTTCATATTCAGCATATACACCTCACAGGTGGTCGGTGTTAATAAGCGAATTTTCTTAATCACAAAGTGTTCCGGATAGCTCATCGCATTCTCCTTTTACAAAGTTCAATTGATAAAAAGCAAATACCGCGCCAAGTTTGCCAATAACCGATTTGTCCTGTTTGATGCCGGCTAAATCTGGTATTTATTCCTGTTATGAATATTTTATGCATTAAAATTGCGCATTTGCTTGATGGTCTGCACCAAATTGCAGATCAGGAGGGCTCGGATAATTTCATCAATAGCAGTCCAGCCGTAATCAGAACAGCGGCTAAAATACGCATAAAGGTGACCTGCTCGCCCAAGATCAAGATGCCCAGCAAAAATGCCCCGACCACACCAATGCCCGACCAAATGGTATAGGCCGTGCCTAAAGGCAGCGTACGCATGGCATAGCTCAACAGCAGAAAACTTAAAATCACGAAAACCACCGTCATGAAGGTGGGGAGCGGCTTGCTAAAACCGGCTGAAAGTTTCATGGAATAGGCCCAGATAATCTCAAAAATACCGGCCAGAACTAAAACTATCCATGCCATCTGTATTGACTCCCTGAATTGAGTTTTATGCCGGATCAGCTCAGCATGCGGCTGATTTTAATACTGCGATGGCTGGCTAATTTTACCTATACCTCTAAAGGCATACTCATAAAAAGTAGCTGAATTTAAACAAGAAATATGGACAACGGCGTGTGTTTTTATATAAATTTTTACAAGAAATTAAATTTACTCTTAAGAATATCAATCTTGAGCACCTGAGTTTTGACTGCCTTAAATACCGGAGCAAATCGACCATGACGCAGCACACTT
>NZ_JAKLTP010000033.1:0-1039 GCF_022012365.1 Acinetobacter sp. SM34
GGCTTTGTTGCATAAACATTCAAAAGCCGAATTTTCCCCAAGCCATTCAAATTTAACAGACAACTTGGGTATGAACTCGGCCTAATTCCGTAAATTTATTTAATACTGCCACACGTGCATGAATCTCATTCACCTGGCTTTGAAAACTCCGTGCACTGAGTTTATCTCCCAATAATTTGATGCAATGCATCTTGGTTTCTACCAAGCTTCGCCTATGATACCCAGACCACTTTTTCCAAATTGTTCTGCCTAAGCATTTAACCGTTTTCAACAATTCATTTCTTTCTAAAGAACTCAGCTTTTTGTCTTTCCAGGGCTTCGCATTTTTTCTTGGCGGAATCACCGCATATGCCTGTCGATCTGAAATGACTTTTCTGCAGTGTTTCGTGTCATAAGCCCCATCTGTATAGACAGAATCAATCTGCTCATCAAGTGGAATTTGATTAAGTAAATCCTCGAGTACTTGTGAATCACTGACATTGTTTGTCGTGAGCTGAACGGCCCGTATTTGCAGCGTTTCAGCATCTATGCCAATATGAAGTTTACGCCATTGGCGACGATATTCGGGCTGATGTTTCTTACGTTTCCATTCACCTTCACCTAAAAACTTCAAGCCAGTAGAGTCGACGAGTAGGTGGAGACCATCACGACTTTTTTGATAGCGAATTGCAATATCAATATACTTTCGTCTTCTACAAATAGTCGAATAATCTGGCGCTGTCCAATCTAATCTACAAAGTTTAATAAGGCTCTGAACAAAGCCAGTGACCATGCGTAAAGAGAGTCGAAATAGTGATTTGATCATAAGGCAGCATTGAATAGCCGCATCAGAATAAGTTTGATTTCTACCATGTTTGCCTTTTGGTTGTGCATACCATTGAGTAGTCGGGTCAAACCAGATCAAGATATTTCCTCGATTCACCAAAGCTCGGTTGTAAGAAGACCAATTGGTTGTGCGATAGGTTTTAGGTGCGAGCTTATTCATTTGAGAATTATATTGCTAGATAAGCCTTTACAGATAGGTTTGTGCAACAAAGCC
>NZ_JAKLTP010000034.1:0-1028 GCF_022012365.1 Acinetobacter sp. SM34
CCACACGTAAACGTGGGCACAATTGGTCACGTCGACCATGGTAAAACAACTTTAACTGCTGCGATTGCAACTATTTGTGCAAAAACTTACGGCGGTGAAGCGAAAGATTACGCAGCAATTGACTCTGCACCAGAAGAAAAAGCACGTGGTATTACCATTAATACTTCACACGTAGAATACGATTCTCCATCTCGTCACTACGCTCACGTAGACTGCCCGGGTCACGCCGATTATGTTAAAAACATGATCACTGGTGCTGCTCAGATGGACGGCGCGATCCTTGTATGTGCTGCGACTGATGGTCCTATGCCACAGACTCGTGAACACATCCTTCTTTCTCGTCAGGTTGGTGTACCTTACATTCTTGTATTCCTTAACAAGTGTGACCTTGTTGATGATGAAGAATTACTTGAATTGGTAGAAATGGAAGTTCGTGAACTTCTTTCTACTTATGACTTCCCAGGTGATGACACTCCAATCATCCGTGGTTCAGCACTTGCTGCACTTAACGGTGACCAAGGTCAATATGGCGAATCTGCTGTAATCGAATTGGTTGCTGCACTTGATTCTTATATTCCTGAACCAGAACGTGCTATCGACAAAGCATTCTTGATGCCAATCGAAGACGTATTCTCAATTTCAGGTCGTGGTACAGTAGTAACTGGCCGTGTTGAATCTGGTATCGTGAAAGTAGGCGAAGAAGTTGAAATCGTTGGTATCAAAGACACAGTTAAAACAACTGTAACTGGCGTAGAAATGTTCCGTAAATTGCTTGACGAAGGTCGTGCAGGCGAGAACTGTGGTGTTCTTCTACGTGGTACTAAACGTGAAGACGTTCAACGTGGTCAAGTACTTGCTAAACCAGGTACAATCAAACCGCACACTAAATTCGATGCAGAAGTATACGTACTTTCTAAAGAAGAAGGTGGTCGTCACACTCCATTCCTTAACGGTTACCGTCCACAATTCTATTTCCGTACAACTGACGTAACTGGTGCGATCCAATTACAAGAAGGCGTGGAAATGGT
>NZ_JAKLTP010000035.1:0-994 GCF_022012365.1 Acinetobacter sp. SM34
CGACTTTGGACGGTTCGGACAAGTCTGACAAAATCAAGGAACTTGTAGAAGAAATTGCGGCACTGTCTGATCAGGTGACTGCACGCTTCGATGGCACGAACAGCCGTGCACCAAGCTTTGGTGTGGCCAAAGCCGGTGAACAGCCGCGCGTCAACTTTGCCGGTTTGCCGATGGGTCATGAGTTCACTTCCCTGATCCTGGCATTGCTGCAAGTCTCCGGGTATGCCCCAAAAGTCTCGGATGAAGTGTTGGCGCAAATCAAGGGTCTGAACCTGACTGCTGACTTTGAAGTGTTTGTCTCTTTAAGCTGCCATAACTGTCCGGACGTGGTGCAGGCCCTGAACCTGATTGCGATCAACAATCCGGGCACAACGGCTACCATGATTGATGGAGCGTTCTTCCAGGACGAAGTGGAACAGCGCAAGATCATGGCGGTTCCGATGCTGTTCCAGGACGGCAACCATATCGGTCAGGGCCGTATGACTTTGGAAGAGATCATTGCCAAACTGGACACCAATTCAACAGCCAAAGATGCCGAGAAGCTGAATGCCAAAGACGCGTTTGATGTGCTGGTGATTGGTGGCGGCCCTGCAGGCAACACAGCAGCGATCTATGCGGCCCGTAAAGGCATCAATACCGGGATCGTGGCGGAACGCTTTGGCGGTCAGGTGATGGATACCATGGACATTGAAAACTTCACTTCGGTGAAGAAAACCCAGGGTCCTAAATTTGCGTCTGAAATGGAAGCACATGTGCGTGAGTATGGTGTGGATATCATGAACCTGCAAAAGGTTTCAGCGATCAAGGGTGCCGATGAAACTGAAAATGGTCTGGTGGAAGTGACATTAGAGAATGGTGCCAAACTGGAATCGAAAACCATCATCCTGTCTACCGGTGCACGCTGGAGAGAGATGAACGTTCCGGGTGAACAAGAATACAAAACCCGTGGGGTAGCCTACTGCCCGCACTGTGACGGTCCACTGTTCAAGGGCAA
>NZ_JAKLTP010000036.1:0-870 GCF_022012365.1 Acinetobacter sp. SM34
ACCCACAGGGTAAACAAGGTCGAAATCAAACTTATTCCGATGCAGCTATTCAATGTTGTCTCATGATCAAATCACTATTTCGACTCTCTTTACGCATGGTCACAGGATTTGTTCAGAGCCTTATTAAACTCTGTGGTTTCGATTGGACCGCACCAGATTATTCCACCCTTTGTAGAAGACAAAAGCATATTAATATTGCGATTAGCTATCAGAAAAGCAGTGATGGACTGCATCTACTCATCGATTCCACTGGCCTGAAATTTTTAGGTGAAGGTGAATGGAAACGTAAGAAACATCAGCCTGAATATCGTCGTCAATGGCGTAAGATTCACATAGGTATTGATGCTAAAACCCTGCAAATACGGGCGGTTCAGCTCACTACAAATAATGTCAGTGATTCACAGGTACTTGATGATTTAATTAATCAAATTCTACCAGAGGAGAAGATTGATTCTGTTTATGCAGATAGAGCTTATGACACAAAATACTGCCGACAGATAATTGTAGGTCGACAAGCACATGCAGTGATTCCACCCAGAAAAAATGCAAAGCCTTGGAAAGATAAAAAGTTTCATTCACTTGAGAGAAATGAATTGCTTCGAACAATTAAGCGTTTAGGTAGGACAATATGGAAAAACTGGTCGGGGTATCATCGTCGAAGTTTGGTTGAGACTAAAATGCACTGTATTAAATTATTAGGAGATAAATTATCAGCAAAGCATTTTTCAAGTCAGGTAAATGAGATACATGCGAGAATTGCAGTTCTGAATAAATTTACGGAATTAGGCCGACCCCACACCCACGTTGTAACTTAAATTTGAATAGAATAGGCGGCTAGGTTTAATTTTTAAATCTTTGTGCAACAAAGCC
>NZ_JAKLTP010000037.1:0-849 GCF_022012365.1 Acinetobacter sp. SM34
ATTTAAATACCACCGTACGGTCATCATTAAGGAATACGCGGTGTTCAACAAAGTATTTCACCGCTTTGGACAGCGCAACTGTTTCGGTATCACGCCCCACCGACACCAGGTCATCCGGCAAATAGGCATGGTCGACCCGCTGCACTTCCTGCTCGATAATCGGACCTTCGTCCAGATCACCGGTGACAAAATGTGCCGTGGCCCCGATCAGTTTGACGCCGCGTTCAAAGGCCTGATGATAAGGCTTGGCCCCTTTAAAGCCGGGCAGGAACGAATGGTGAATATTGATGGCGCGTCCTGCCAGCTGGCGGCACAGGTTATCTGACAGGATCTGCATATAGCGCGCCAGAATCACCAGTTCGGTACCGGTTTCATCCACAATTTTCAGCAGTTCCTGTTCCTGCTGTGCTTTGCTGTCTTTGGTCACCGGCAGATAGATAAAGCGCAGGCCTTCACGTTCTGCAATCGGACGCAAATCCAGATGGTTGGACACCACTGCCGTAATCTGGAAATCCAGTTCGCCTTTATGATGGCGATACAGCAGGTTGAGGAAACAGTGATCAAATTTGCTGACCAGGATCATGACTTTCATCGGTGCATTGCAGTCATAGAAGGTGGCCTGCATTGCGAACTGCTGTTCGACTTCGGCAAAGCTGGCTTTCAGGCTATCAATATCGCCACTGGCGTCATTGAAACGAAAGACAATACGGGTAAAGAAATAGCCGGTGGTCTCGTCATCATACTGTGCCATTTCACTGATATAGCAGCCGTTCTGGGCAAGGCAGCCGCTGATGGCGGCAACGATGCCGGATGCAGCCGGGCAACGGATTTTTAGAATATATTGGGCTG
>NZ_JAKLTP010000038.1:0-549 GCF_022012365.1 Acinetobacter sp. SM34
AGCTCTGAAATACCGTAACTTGTAGCAATGTGAAATAAGGTTCGGTATTCCCGCCAATAGCTCAGACAGAGCAGAACCTGATCCTCCAGACTTAATTTGGGTGGTCTGCCTTTAGCTGGAACATGCTTCTGCAATTGCTCAACCATTAAATAAAAGGTTGTCCATGAGATGCCCGTATATCGCTTAAACTGTGCTTCAGAAAGCTTCTTTGAATCAATGTATTTCATCCGTAGATTATGCACGAATGCTAAGAAAATTAGAGTACAAATATAAATCAAAAAATGTTCAATATTAGATTTTTTTAAATCAGCACGGCCTCATTTTATTGATTTAGTTTTTTACCTTTTCGTAGGCAATCTCTCTACTTTTGAAAGGTCAAAAGTAGACAAAAACCTTTTGTTTCCGATACACGACTTCCTTGTCGTGATGGGAAACGTGTGGCATCCATGCCACACTCATGAATCCAATATTTGCTAAAAATCTATTTTCAATTTTGGTTTTAAGAACAATTTTTAGTTTCTAAAATGATTTATGAAAGAAATTTAATAA
>NZ_JAKLTP010000039.1:0-360 GCF_022012365.1 Acinetobacter sp. SM34
ATTAATATTTGTACTCTAACTTTCTTAGCATTCGTGCATAATCTGCGGATGAAATACATTGATTCAAAGAAGCTTTCTGAAACACAGTTTAAGCGATATACAGGCATCTCATGGTCAACCTTTTATTTAATGGTTGAGCAATTGCAGAAGCATGTTCCAGCTAAAGGCAGACCACCCAAGTTAAGTGTGGATGATCAGGTTCTGCTCTGTCTGAGCTATTGGCGGGAATACCGAACTTTATTTCACATTGCTACGAGTTACGGGGTTTCAGAGCCTACAGCCTCAAGAATTGTACGTCATGTTGAAGATTGCCTGATTCAGTCCAAGCTGTTTAATTTACCGAAGAATTTGCCCGAAGGA
>NZ_JAKLTP010000004.1:0-230200 GCF_022012365.1 Acinetobacter sp. SM34
CTTATTACGTTCGAACTTAGCCTTAGCCATGTTTATATTCCTCGTTTACGTCGAACACAATTCTGAGCAAAACTCAGCATCGACTTATCGCTTTAAAAAACCAAACACCCAATACTTGAAAAGCAGACTAATAAGCCTGCTTTTTAAAATCTTTGCAACAATGTTGCCAAACTGTATTTGGAGCTCTTATCGAGATTTGAACTCGAGACCTCTCCCTTACCAAGGGAGTGCTCTACCACTGAGCTATAAGAGCAAATTTTTGTACTTCAAAATGGAGCGGGAGACGAGGGTCGAACTCGCGACATGTAGCTTGGAAGGC
The DNA here is from genome assembly GCF_022012365.1 of Acinetobacter sp. SM34. Classification (NCBI taxonomy): domain Bacteria; kingdom Pseudomonadati; phylum Pseudomonadota; class Gammaproteobacteria; order Moraxellales; family Moraxellaceae; genus Acinetobacter; species Acinetobacter sp. SM34. The sequence goes on from NZ_JAKLTP010000004.1 coordinate 320, forward strand.
TACCGCTCTACCAACTGAGCTACTCCCGCACGATGTTGGTACAATCCACTATTTGAAGTCTTAAAATTGGTGGTGAGGGAAGGATTCGAACCTTCGAAACTTTCGTAGCGGAGTTACAGTCCGCCCCCTTTGACCGCTCGGGAACCTCACCATTTTTTACACTTACATCAGTGTTTGTTCTTTACTTCGTACTCTAAGATGGTGCCGGCACACGGATTCGAACTGTGGACCTACTGATTACAAGTCAGTTGCTCTACCAACTGAGCTATGCCGGCGTTTCTTAGTGTTTCGTACGTTTCGTATCGGAACGGTGTGCAGTTTAGCAAAACTTAGAATCCGTGCAAGTGTTTTTTTCAAAAAAACCGTCAAAAACTCATAAAATCAACCCGTTTGATGATAATTCAACCGCTTTAATCACTGCGCGAGCTTTTATCTGGGTTTCATTCCATTCAGATTCAGGATTTGAGTCATAAACCAGCCCTGCTCCAGCCTGAACATAGACCTTATTTTCACGAATAACACAGGTTCGAATGGCAATAGACATGTCCATTTCACCATGCCAGCCTAAATAACCGACAGCCCCACCAAAAATTCCGCGTTTGACTGGCTCAACTTCGTCAATAATTTCCATGGCACGAATTTTTGGTGCGCCTGAAAGCGTACCAGCCGGGAAAGTGGCTTTAAATACATCCAGTGCATCGACATCATCACGTACTTCACCCTGCACATTTGAGACAATGTGCATGACATGTGAATAACGTTCGATCACCATTTTATCGGTGACCTGCACTTTCCCGATTTTTGACACACGCCCGACATCGTTACGCCCCAAGTCAATCAGCATCAGATGTTCAGCAATCTCTTTTTCATCTGAAAGCAAATCTTGTTCAAGTGCCAAATCTTCTTCTTTGGTTTTACCGCGCGGACGTGTACCCGCCAAAGGACGCACGGTCGCAATCCCATTTTCCAGACGCGATAAAATTTCAGGTGAAGATCCTACAATATGGAAAGGTTTGTGATTATCCAGCGTTTGCCCTTGCACCAGAAACAAATAAGGCGATGGATTGAGATGACGCAGTGCGCGGTAAACCTGTAAAGGCTCGCCATCGAAGTCCGATACCATACGATGTCCCGGAACAACCTGCATGACATCACCGGCTTTAATGTATTCCTTCACCTTGGCAATGGATTCGATAAACTTGTCGTGCCCGGTTAAAGACTCAAAATGTGGTGCTGTATGTTTTTTTGCCTGCAGGCTAATTGGAGTTGCCAGTGTTTCCTCCAATTTGTCTAACTGTGCTTGAGCCTTGGCATAGGCTTCAGGATCATTAACATCTGCATGTACAATCAGGAACAAGGTATCTTTTAAGTTATCAAACACAATCACGGTTTTAGACAGCATCATCCAGATATCAGGCAAACCTACCGGATCGGCCTCAGGCACATTTTTTAGGCGCGGTTCAATATAACGTACGGAGTCATAACCAAAGTAGCCAACCAGACCACCAGTAAAGCTCGGTAAATCAGGTAAATCTTTTTGTGTCGGCACCTGAAACTGAGCCTGAAAATCACGAATATATTGAAAAGGGTCACTGCAGCTTTGGCTTTCTATTGAGCCATCCGCCTGCTGAATGGTTAAAACACCGCGATTGCATGAAAATACCGTGGACTCACCCAAACCGATAATGGAATAACGTGCCCAGTTTTCTCCACCTTCGACCGATTCAAATAAATAAGCTTGGCTGTGGTCTTTCAGACGCGCAAATACCGACAGGGGTGTTTCGGTATCGGCCAAACGCTGGCGATAAACTGGAATCAGGTTGTAACCGTCAGATTTTAACTGCTCGAATTGAGTTTGAGTTGTCATGAGTATGCTCTATATGTTTTCGATATGGCTGGTTTAGGTTTGTTTTGCTGTAGTCTGACTTAGTTTCGCCATCGAAAAACCATACAATCTCTCATTCCGCTATCCTTAATTTTCAATTATTGCGCAAGTAATTCCGTTAAATCATCAACCACTTGCTGTGGCTGACAATCATGAATATCTTCACCATGATTATAGCCATAGCTAACCACAATACAATCAACTCCTGCACGTCTTGCCGCTTCCACATCATTACTGGAATCACCAATCATGAGCGTTTCGGCTGTAGTGACATCGTATTCATTCACACAAAACAGCAATTGCCGTGGATGTGGCTTACGCTCTTGAAAACGGTCTCCGCCAATCACATCGACAAAATAGTGACTTAAGCCCAGCGTTTCGACAATCGCACGTGCCGGTTGTTCAGGCTTATTGGTAACACAGATCATTTTTTTATTGTTTTTCAGCCCCCACTCCAAAAACTCGATAATGCCTTTAAAGGGCTGGGTGTCTATACAAGGATCTGCATTATAAATGCTTAAAAAGGTATCGAGTAATTGTTGATGCTGGGCTGGATCAACCTGTCCGGTTAAATATTTCAGGGTACTTTGACAAAATACCGAGGTTCCCTTGCCAATCCAGGTGCGAACCTGCTCTTCCGTCACTGCAGGTAACTGCAAGGCATTCAGGCTCATATTCATAGCCCGGTACAAATCTGACGCTGAGTCAACCAAGGTACCATCCAAGTCAAATAAAATCAGTTCACGGCTTTCCAGTTTTGCTACCGACATCTTTTCCCTCTCACGATTTACCTTAACCCACACCCAAATAACTCAAATAACCCACATAATTAAGGCATGCGATTGCATGCCTTAATTGTAAGTCGCGCACAGGCTTATTTAAAGAATAACCAAGCAATGATTGCAAGAATAATCAGTACAATAATGGAGATTAAACCCAGCGATGCATTCTTCTGCTCTTCTTTGGCTTGCTCAACACGTGAAACCGGTGTTTCAATCGCTATTGGTGTTTGCTTCTCGGGAATTGCACTCAAGTCCACACCTTCAGGAATTGGCGCTGGTTTTGGCACTGCAACGCCTTGCGGCATACCATCGCGGCTCACCTGAACATTGGCATCACGTTCATTCAGTTCAGGCATGCCCTGATCATTCATCTGTTCGGCTGCAGTCTTTGCTGCTGGTTCAACTGGTGTTGCTGCCGCAGTTTCAGAAGCTGCAACTGCCTCTGAAGGCTGCTCGCTGGTCGGAACAATTTCCGTTTCAGCCAATGCTGGCTCAATCTCTTTAGCCGGTGCAAGTACAGAGAACTTCAAGCCTGCAAACTGAATGATATCCCCTTCTTTTAACAAGGCTTCATGTTCAATGCGCACATCATTGACGAAGGTGCCATTCGATGAATTCAAATCTTGCAGCCATAAGGCCTGGTCTTTGAGCAAAAAAGCTGCATGTTTGCGTGAAATTTCCCCAGCTCGCAATACGATGTCTGCGCTCTGATGGCGACCGACCAACATATCACGGTCGATGCTAATTTCCTGTCCCGTTAATTCACCGGTAATTGCTTGTATTTTCCAAGTCATGAAATGCACTTCTCTTTGTGATTTTAAATCATCATATCACGGCAAATATTCAATTCTTTACCCACTCTGTTAAGAACCGGAACGAATCTTGGTCGTGGTGACCGTATTTCTGGTTTTTTCTACTACTGATTGCGGCACAGCTATCGCCTGTTTTTGCACAACTGGCTCAATTGCCACTGGAGTAGTAAACGTAGCGGTATTCGGTTGTGCCTGGGTTGCCGAAGGTACAGTTTGATAATTCGGCACTTTCGGCACTGACGGTGTAACCGGAATTCGCTGCTGATAAATATCTTCTACATTTTCAGGTAATTTTGCAAAAGTACCATCTTGATCCATAGCCAATTGCAAGCTATATAACTGGCTATAGCGCTGCTGCGACAAACGGCGCACATCCTGACTATCACCTACAATTGTCGGGTGGATAAACACCAGCAAATTGCGTTTTTCATTGGATTTGGCATCGGCGCGGAATAAACGTCCCAGACCTGGTATTGCCCCCAAACCCGGTACCGACTGACGGCTATGAATCGAGTTATCGGAAATTAAGCCGCCCAATACAATGGTTTGTCCATGCTCTGCCAGAATCGAAGTTTTGATGGCACGTTTACTGGTAATTAAATCTTGAGCTTCACCTTTGGGTTGCACCGCAGAAACTTCCTGCTCCACTTCAAGACGAACCGAACCACCCTCGCCAATATGCGGCACCACCTTTAAAGTGACGCCGACATCCTTACGTTCTACCGTGGTATAAGGGTTGGCAACACCGGCTGCACCCGTGGATACTGAACCTGTCACAAAGGGGACATTTTGCCCCACGACAATATAAGCCTGCTCATTATCCATGGTTACGATGGAAGGCGTAGAAAGCAAGTTGGACTTGGTTTTGCTCTTTAAGGCCTGAATCAATGCACCATAAAGTTTGCGTGAACCGTTATCGCCTTCTTTATAATCCCCAAGCAACAATGAAGTGCCTGTGCCCAATTTGGCCGCAGCACCTGCTGCCCCACCCGCCACATATCCGGCAGCAAGCGAAGCGAGACTGGCCCCCGCATTGCTAAAGTTGATTAAACCAATACCGCTGTTCAGATCACCCAATGCCCATTGCACGCCCAATTGGTCGGCATCATTGCCTTCCAATTCAATGATGGCAGCTTCAATCAGTACCTGCTGACGACGGATATCCAGCTGCTGAATGGCCGATTCAATTTCACGCATCAGTTGCGGATCAGCTTTGACCACCAATGAATTTTGACTGTCATCGGCAATAATACTGACACCATTGGCATTAAAACTGGTAATGCCTTTAGTATTATTATTCGAGCTTCCACCCAAATTAATGCTTGGGGTGGAAATACTGGAAGAACTATTGCTTGAAGAAGTACTGCTTGAATTGTTATTACTTAAATTGCTCATCATATTATTATTGTTTGATGAGGAAGCTGATGAGCTTGATACTGATTGACCAGATACCAATCCCTGTAAAATTTCTGCAAGATTTTTGGCACTGGCATATTTCAAGCGAAAGACTTTTAAGCCGCCCAACCGATCTGCTGCCGGCACATCCAGCATTTCAATCATCTGACGGATGCGCTTGCGGGTTGCGGTATCTCCTTTAAGCACAATCCGGTTGGTCCGGGTATCGGCAATAATACGAATACGCGAGCCTTTTAAATCTCGTGCTGCACCGGTAGAGCTCATGGACTCCAATAAACCGATCATTTCTTCAGCCTGACTGGATTGCAGGGTCACGGCTTCAATATCATTTTGCCCAGTACCATCCAGGTTACGGATAATGGTTTCCAGCTGAGCAATATTACTGGCACGGTCTGACACAATCAGCGCATTGGTTCCAGCCACAGCCGACAAATGCGCAAACTGCGGCATCAATGGACGGATTGCAGGAATCAGGTCATTCGGGTTGGTATTTTCCAGCCAGATCACTCGGGTCACGATCTGATCACCAGTCGCGCGGTGCTTGGCATCATAAGGAATACCGGAACTTTTCACGTTACTGTCAGGCACCAATTTTATGGTATTACCAGAAGGAATGGCCACCACACCATTAACGTTCAACACCCCGAGAAATAAATCGTAAACTTCGGCTTTATTTAAAGGCTTATTTGAAATGACCGTGACATTGCCGCGCACCCGTGGATCAACAGCAAAATTTTTCCCTGTAATATCGGCCACTTCATTAATAAATGCAGTTAAATCAGCATCACGTAAGTTGATTTTCCATGTTTGCGCATGAGTAGAAGTACTCACCATAGCAATAAGAGGTGCCGCTGCGAATAAGGCCCAAACTGGACGATGATGATTAAATAAAGCCATAAAGTTCCGTGCTTCCTAATCCTGTAAGGTGACGATGCATCACTTAAAAATTTTGTTGTATGGTCATCACTTGATCACCACGCTTTATTTCTATTTTGACCTGACCTTCACGTCGAGCCTGTTCCAGCAACTGGGCATCACTTTGCCCCTGCCCAACAGCCTGTCCATTTAAAGACATGATCCGGTCACCAGGCTGTAGTCCCAGCTTACTGCGCAATGCTGCTGGCGTTCTGGTGGTTACTTCATAGCCCCCGCTAGCCGCATTGACCCCCATATCTTTTAAATACTGGTCACGGTCTTCCTGTATTTTCTGTACTGCTTGCCCTAAAGCATTTTGTTCCTGACTGGGCATGCTCGGCGTAGCCTGATTATTTGTCGTAGGCAAGCTGGTTGCTGCAGGCTGAACAATGCTTTGATCCAGACCATTTTCAATGCCTTTAAATTGTAGTTCTCGGGTCGTACCATTGCTTTGACGCAACACTACTCGATCCCAATGCACTTCAGCCAACTGATAAGAGGTGGGTGCAATACTTTCACCAACCCGATAGCGATCAGCCTGATCATTAACTTTAATCACTGCCGACGAAAATTGATTTGGATGACCAACCACTACACCTTGCAAAATCAGGTTAACATTGTCTTCTGCCGCAGCTGTCTTGCCAGCTTCATGAAACAGCGCAAATGAAGTAATGTTTGGCACCTGCGGCTGCTGTGAACCCAGCTCAACCCGCTCCAGCTGCATCACCTGAGGCGGTGCTACCAGCAACCAGAAAATGTTCGCCAACTTCCAGCATAAATACAAAATCAGCAGGATCAATAATAAGGGGGCAATCCGGTCTGCCTGTTTCCAATTTAATTGTTGAATTTTTTCCATCCACTGATTCATTAGAAGCCACCTTTAAACAAAGGTTGGCGCGAACTGATCACATAGGTGTCCAAACCAGCTTTACCATCATAAGAAGCAACATTCAGTAGCAGACGCTGAGTCAATTGCACATCAAGCATCAAGTTTTGATCCAGCTCCAATGCCATCAGCTTTTGATCACGCTGATCCCGAATATCAAAGACCAGCTTATTATTTTCATCCGCTAATCTTCCTTTCAATGAAGGGATATTCATCCGATCCTGGCGTTGGGCATAGGTATAAAGCAGCTCGCCACCGACCCATTGCAACTGACCTTCGGCCTGAGCAAAGCCCTGTTCTTTTTTAAAATTGAAATTTATATCCTGCAATTGAAGGGCATTGGCTGGCCACTGCCATTCCACCAGATGTTTCAGGGTTTCCGGTGCAACCTGACCATTTAAATCATGAATAATTATTTTTTTGCCAAAACCATAACCGACAATACCATCTAGCTGGGTATGTCCACTATGTAACTCTATATTTGCCCCTAAACGCAGCAAAAAAAGGTCTAGGGGGCGTGTTTTCCAACTTAACGACCCGGTTAAATTTCCCTTATGCCAATCTGCTTGCCCCTGCCAGATGTTACCGCTGACATTGTGTAAAACCTGGTTGTTTTTATAAAATTTTGAAATAATCCAAGCCGCTGGAATCTGGAGTAATATGAAAATAAAAAAAACGCTGATGGAAAAAATCCACCACGTGATGTATTTGGGTTTGTTTATCATCCCACCACGACCCACATATCAATTATTCTGCCCTAAACGCCAATATTATATTTCTACTCCCATTATGCACACTTTTTTCTCAACGCCAATTCAAAGATATAAAAAACCAGGTCTAAAGACCTGGTTTTTTATATTGCATCTAATTAGATGAGCATCTCATACCTCTTTAAATCAGATGAGAAAATCTTCCAATTTTGCACCACTTTCAAGTTCTGCAACTAACCAGCGAGGTTGTTTGCCACGACCTGTCCAGGTATCAGCTGCATTCTTTTTGCTGCGGTAACGTGGTTCTACAGATTTGCGTGTACTTTTCTTACGTTTAGTTGCGCCAAACTCTAAAATTTGTTCAATCGTTAAACCTACGTTATCGGCAATATCTAAAATTTGCTGATAAGCATCTTCAACCGCTTGATCTTTTTTAGAAGCAATTAATGCTTCAGCTTCAACTTGTAAACGCTTTAACTCTTCAACAGATAAATTACTAATGTCCGGCATCATATTAACTCCACAATAAGTTTATATTTTTTTATTTAAAACCCGCTCATAATATTTTTATTATTTAAAACATTCAATACAATTTTTTAAATAAACAACAATCTTTAAAACAGATTTCACATTTCTTTCAATTTATAGAGCATCCACTTTAAATATTTTTTAAATTAAATGATTCACACTTAATTCAGTTTCTGTCATTTTATGACGAATAATTTCAGGTATTTCCGTTTTAAGCATAGTCTCCTTATTTACACAGACAATAACTGCCTCTGCGACGGCGATATTTTGTTGTTGTGACTCGCTCCATAATAGATAACTCATTCTAAATGCACTATTACGAATTTCTTCTACGCGAACACCAATTTTAAGCCGGTCCGGATAAAATAACGGACTGATATATTTGCACTGATTGGATGCAACCACTGTATAAACATCATGTTCAAAAATATTCAGGGCATCCATGTAGAATATGCGGGCACTCTCAATATAACGGTAATACATAACATTATTCACATGCCCAAAGGCATCCATATCGCCCCAAGCAACAGACTGATCATAAATGACCGGATAATCGGACAGGGTCAGCATATTTTTACCTTTATATCTTTATTTCAACAAAATTTGCATTATTTTCAAATATTAAATTTAACTGTTTAATCAAATCATCCTGACCTTTTAAAGTAGACTTAATTCTTAAATAATTCATCATTACATTATCTGGGTATAATTCAAGTAATTGATCAGCTTCAGCCGTTCTTGCAGTTGCGCTATATACATGCCATTTTGCAAAGGTAAATACAGGCAAAGAAGGATATTTATTTTCCCAATAGTCAATCCGCTGCTCAACCATTAAATAATCAGGATTTTGCTTTAATAATTGCTGCTGGAACCATAAATAAAAAACGTCCTGATTAAATTGCTCATCCAGTAAATGCAACACCAATGCTTCATGCTGCTGGCTCATTTCCGGCATCCGTGATAACAGCTTTAACCATAACACCTTGATCTCATAATCACGGCTATAAATTTGGTCTTGCAAGTCTAAATAACGCTGTTGCAAATTTTGCAAACTTTCGACATTAGCCTGATCAAAATGAAGCAATAGCTGCTGTAGCCATTCCTGTTTTTTTTCTGTCCCTAAATGTCCATATTTAGTCGAGCGTAAATACATCCAGGGAAACTGAATGGCAAACTTTTCCCATAAACTGGTTAATCTTAAATCATAGGCACTTTTCACATCGTTTAACCAGGGTGAAAGCTCATGCTGATTTAAGAATTCAAGATGGGTTAATGCCTGCTCGGCATCATTTTGTGACAGGTAAATTTCTATGCGCTGGATTTCCGCCAGTTCAAATGCCATGGCATTGCTTTGATTTAAGATTGCCAAGGCTTGTGGATATTGCTGCTGGATCCAATATAGTCGCGAACCGATAATACCTTTTAATAAACCCGATTGAGAAAATACGTTTTGAATAAACTGGTGTTGGTCTTGTGCGGCTTCTAATAACCAGATGACTGCCAACTGTTCATAAGGATGCAGGTTTTTAAAATTAAATACAGTTTCTAGCTTGCGTTGTTCGCGGATTAAATAGCGTTTAATCAGTAACCACAATAGCTGAATAAATAGACTTAGACTGGCCAGAATAATAAAAATCATCCAGATATTGGTCTGAATTTGCCATTCGCGCCAATATAAATAAACATAACCCGCACCATAGCCATAACTTAAAACACTTAAGCCGGCAATAATAATTAAGCTGATAAAAGCATAGGCCAGTAAAATCTGCTTCATTAATTCATTACCCCAATAATGCGCGCGTATTTAAACCAGGCGTAGGCTTAATGCTAAATCCTTTGATCTTCTGGATATTTTGAATCAGCTGTCGCGTTTTCTCATCTGGAATCTGATTCAGTAATTGAATAATTTCTGTCAGTGATTTTTGATATTCCAAATATTGCCCCTGTTTTAAGGCCTGTTGCGCAATGAGCAGTCGGAGCTGTGCTTCTTTTAAAATGAGTGGACGCTGCATTAATGCTTTAGCAGGTTGTTTTGCGGGTTCAATCACCAGCCAGCGTTGCCAGAAATATTTATCCGATGCCTGGCTCGCACTTAATTGTGGCGCTTTTAATTCCTGAGCCAAAGCAGCATCAAGCTGCTGGATTAATTCATCCACTTTGACTTGCTGAGCCATCCGCTCACTGACAAACTGCTGAATAACCTGATGATCTTTGGCAATCACCTGATGCAAACTTTGCTTCAATGGCACAGCGAGAGCATAGTGTTCAATATTTTGATCTAAATCGGTTAATTTATCTAAAGCCGCCGTAAACTGTTGTTGCTTCAACATAAATTCAATCAATTCTAATTGCTGTTTAATCGCAACAATAGGATCAATACTTGCAGCTTGAATGGTTTTTAAATCCTGTGCTGCCTGTGAGCCAACCGCCGCAGATCCATCAGTCAACGTTACTTTGCGCTGTAAAGCGACAAATTGGTCATTTAAATTTGCATTGTTCTGTTCAATTCGATGCAGACTCGCGCTTAATTCCGTTTGTTGTGCAGTAAGATTAAAGATGTCATAACTTAATTTGGCAATCCAGAGCAGACTTAAAATAAATAATAGAATGAGTGTTTTCTTCATGTGTTCCCTTGCACAACAACAAGCTTCTGCAAAATTGAATCTGTTTTTAAATCAGGTAGTCGTGTGATATTAAAACATGTTGCCTGATTTTTTTTATAATTCGAAACAACTTGATACAAGCGCTCACCTAAAACCAGATAATGCCCTTTTGCAATCAGCTGTTTTTGATCTTGCATGAGCTGAATCCAGTTCAACCAACTCGCTTCGCTACTGACCACCATAGCATACTGTGCTTGTTTTTCTAATAAAGATAATACATTAGCTAAATCTTGCTGAGTAAATACCGGACAACGGCGCTGATATAAAACAAAATTTAGAATTCGCATGCCTTGCTGTTTTAACTGATCCATCATAAACATCCGTCCCCCTTCGCCACGCCAAAAAGCCAGACACTGACCTGAATTGAGGGTTTGTAAAACAGGAAGCTGTAACATTCCTTCCGATGTTTCAACTTTGGGGACTTCGGCAGAAATACCATATTGCGCCAAAGCCTGAGCGGTACGATCCCCGACCGCAATCCACTGAACATGTTTAAGCTGATCCAGCGTTATACAGGATTGTTTTAAATAATCCATGCCGATTTGCACGGCAGTGGGACTGACCGCCACAATTACCTGAGCCGCAGGCAATTGCCGGTAAAGTTCAGATAAGTCCGCTGACCAGGGTCGAGGCAGCAATTGCAATAAAGGTAAATCTAACACGTCAATTTGAGCTATGCGTAAGGCATGACTCAAATTTTCTGCACGGTCCTGCGGACGTGTATTGATAAACAGCATATTAATAGAGCGCTTTCAATAAGTCGCCAGCGCCTTGTTCAACTAATTTTTGCGCTAACGTTTCACCCAGTTCTACAGCCTGTTCAGGTGTTCCGCTCAGTTCAGCTTTTAATAAAGTCGCACCATCTACACTACCAACACGACCTTCAATGTGTAATTGACCTTCAATTAAAGTCGCATGCCCTGCAATCGGCACTTGGCAGCCCCCTTCCAGATAGGCATTGAATGCACGTTCTGCACGTACACAGACATCGGTTTCCTGGTGTAACAGCGGTAAAATAAGATCCAGTACCGCCTGATCTGCCGCACGGCATTCCAAACCCAATGCGCCTTGCCCTACTGCTGGCAAACTTACTGCAGCTGGCAAGGTATGGCGAATCCGCTCCGCCAAACCTAAACGTTTCAAACCTGCACTTGCCAGAATAATGGCATCATAGAGGCCTGCATCCAGTTTGGATAAACGCGTACCGACATTGCCACGCAAGTCAATAATCTCTAAATCAGGACGGGCTTTTAAAATTTGACTTTTACGACGCAGGCTAGATGTACCCACTTTGGCACCTTGGGGTAAGGCATCAAAACTTGCATAGTGATTTGAGACAAAAGCATCTAGTGGATCTTCTCGCTCACAGATGACTGCAAGCTCCAGCCCTTCAGGCAAAGCCATTGGCACATCTTTCATTGAATGGACCGCCAGATCTGCCCGGCCATCCAGCAAGGCAGCTTCCAACTCTTTAACAAATAGTCCTTTTCCACCAATTTTGGCCAAAGGCGTATCCAAGATTTTGTCACCCTGGGTGACGAAGGTCACTAACTCAACTTTAAGATCAGCATGCAATGCCTCTAAACGGGCACGAATATGTTCCGCCTGCCATAAAGCAAGCGGGCTTTGTCGAGTTGCAATCTTCAAAATCTTCATAAATTCAAGAAACAGTTAATAAGTGCGATAGTGTAAACTTAACGCGCTGACTAGAAAATGCAAGTAAATTTGCGCTGTTGTTGTCACCTAAAATTATGCCGACCAGATTTACATTTTTTGGATGCGTTCTCTTAAATTGGGCAGATGACGTCGGCTTACCGCCAGGCGCTCTTCCAGTTCACGGCAACGCACTTGATACTGCCCCGAACTGATCACTTCAAGACCATCCAAAAAATGTACTGAAACCAAGGCATTGCGATGAATTCGAACAAACTGGTCGCCAAATTCATTTTCCAGATCTTTTAAAGTTTCATCAATCAGTACACTGCCATTTTTATGCCGTACCGTGACATATTTTTGATCTGCTAAAAAATAATAAATATTTTCTACAGGAACCAGTTCTACCCCACGGTAGGTTTTTGCCACAATTTGGTGGCGTTTTATATTGAGTTCGTCCATATCTTCTTTTTGTTTTAAAGTGCTCATTTGTGCTTGAGTCAGTTTTGTTAAATGATCTAATACCTGTTGCAATTCCTGCTGCATCACCGGTTTTAGTAAATAGCCTTCTGCATGTGACTTAAATGCGTCCAAAGCATGTTCATCATAAGCCGTACAAAAAACAATGGCGGGCATAGGATCGAGCTGGCGCAAATGTTCGGCGCAGCTCAAGCCATCCATTTCAGGCATTTGAATATCTAAAAGTACTACATCTGGCTCATAGAATTGAGTCATTTCAATTGCTTGCCGCCCATAATTTGCAGTGGCAACCACTTGGTGTCCCAGTTGCGTAACTAAACGTGACAATCGCTCTACAGCGAGAGGTTCATCATCGCAAATCAGGATGTCCATTTCTCCTCCTTCACAGTCAACATCATTTTTTTTATAGGTTAACTATGATCTTTTATTTATATCGATATTGCACAACTGTGGTAAATATTCCCTTCCCCGCGTATGTCTGAAAAGTTGCCGAGCGACCATAATAAGCCTCAAGCCGCTGCTTCACATTTTCGACTGCAATACCATGTCCCTGTCGTAAATTTATTTTATCCTGTGTATAAGGGTTAGTAATGACTATATTGACTTGATTTTGCAATATTTCAATCAATATGCTTATCGTACTCTTTGTTAGAAATTTTTCAACTCCATGAAAAATACTATTTTCCACTAAAGGTTGTAAAGTTAATAAAGGAATTTGTATCTGAGAAAACAGAACTTCATCGTCATATTTCCATTCTACGTGTAAGCGATCACCTAAACGAATCTGCTCAATCGCCAGATAACGCTGGCACAATTCAATTTCATCTTTTAATCGGACCAGTTTAAGTTCTTTAAAACTCGCACGAAATAGTTGGGATAAATTCAGTAACATTTGTTCTGCTTTATCCGGATCAATACTAATCAAACTAATCACGGTATTAAGACTATTAAATAAAAAATGTGGATGAATCCGGGCTTGCATGGCCTGAATACGCGCATTCAATTCACTGTTTTGCTGCCGTGCCCACTGTTCGCGCATATACAAATAACGAAAACAAAAGCTTCCTATCAGTACGCCATAACTTAAATGTAAGCCTACCCCATCGAATAAAACCTGTAGCGTTAGATGCTGGAATTGAAAATTTTGCCCAAAGGAAATAAAACCGTTCAGCACCAGCGTGGTCAGTAGCACAATCATCTGTAGTAATACAAAACCCACAATCAAGCTTTGCCCAAAACTGAAGTGCTGAATTTTTTTATGCAAGCGCTCGAACAAGGCAACAAAAGCCAGCAACACCCAATCAATGAACAACATATATTGCAGCAGACGATCGACATTCAAGGCCGACCAGGATTGTGCTTCTGCCAGAGCCAGGATGACCGCCAAAATATTACTGGCAATAAATAATTCAATTAGATGTTGCCAATGCCCTATTTTCGTAAAAAAATAGGCGGAATTATTTTTCCCATCATTGGTATACGTCGAAGTTGGATCGACTTGTTTTTCGGCAAGTGATTCTGAATTTGCTATACTCTCATTCAAATTACTGCTTTTTATTTTATTGAGCCGATATGACCACATCTTCTAATTCCTCAAATCCGTCACAAGCCCAAACTTCGGGTATGTGGGGCGGTCGTTTCTCTGAAGCTACTGACGCATTTGTTGCTGAATTTACAGCATCTGTTCAATTTGACCAACGCTTTTATAAACAAGATATTGCAGGTTCTATTGCGCATGCAACCATGCTTGCCAAAGTTGGGGTTTTAACAGAACAAGAACGCGATGACATCATTAACGGCCTAAACACCATTAAAGCTGAAATCGAAGCAGGTGATTTCGAATGGCGCATTGACCTAGAAGATGTGCACATGAATATCGAGTCGCGTTTGACCAGTCGTATTGGCATCACCGGTAAAAAACTGCATACCGGCCGTAGCCGTAACGACCAGGTGGCGACAGACATCCGTCTATACGTGCGTGATGAAATTGATGCCATTCTTCAATTATTAGAAAAACTGCAAAAAGGTATTTTGGGCTTAGCGGCTAAAAACACCAACACCATTATGCCAGGTTTTACCCATCTTCAAACGGCTCAGCCTGTGACTTTTGGTCACCATTTAATGGCCTGGTTTGAAATGCTGGTACGCGACTCTGAGCGTTTAATTGACTGCCGTAAACGTGTAAACCGTTTACCACTTGGTTCTGCTGCACTTGCGGGTACAACTTACCCAATCGAACGTGCTTACACGGCTGAACTTTTAGGTTTTGAAGCAGTATGTGAAAACTCGCTGGATGCTGTATCTGACCGTGACTTCGGCATTGAATTCAATGCTGCTGCATCTTTAATTATGATGCACCTGTCTCGTATGTCTGAAGAAATGATTCTGTGGACATCTGCACAGTTCAAATTTGTGAACATTCCAGACCGTTTCTGTACCGGCTCTTCAATCATGCCACAAAAGAAAAACCCGGATGTTCCTGAACTGATTCGTGGTAAAACTGGCCGTGTCTATGGGGATTTGATGAGCCTATTAACCTTAATGAAAGGTCAACCATTGGCTTATAACAAAGACAACCAGGAAGACAAAGAGCCTTTGTTTGATGCCATTGATACCGTTCGTGGTTCACTCATGGCCTTTGCTGACATGATTCCTGCATTGGTTCCAAACATTGAAATTATGCGTGAAGCTGCGCTTCGTGGTTTCTCAACTGCAACTGACCTTGCCGATTACCTGGTAAAAAATGGCGTTGCTTTCCGTGATGCACATGAAATTGTCGGTAAAGCGGTAGCGCTTGGTGTTCAAGAAGGCAAAGACCTATCTGAATTAACATTAGAACAACTGCAACAGTTCTCTGACTTGATTCAAGCTGATGTATTTGAAAAAGCATTAACACTTGAAGCATCGGTCAATGCACGTAACCACATTGGTGGTACTGCACCTGCTCAAGTAGAAGCTGCAATTGCACGTGCCTATACACGCTTAGAAAAACTTTACGCTTAAGGAATACTGATATGTCTCGACAAGTTTTTTGCCGTAAGTATCAAACAGAAATGGAAGGTTTAGACTTTGCACCGTTCCCGGGTGCAAAGGGTCAGGAATTGTTTGATACCGTATCTAAACAAGCCTGGCAGGAATGGCTTAAACACCAGACCACCTTGATCAATGAAAAACGTTTGAACGTGTTTGAACCAGATGCGAAAAAATTTCTTGAAGAACAACGTGAAAAATTCTTCAGCAATGATGAGAGCTTAGAAAAGGCTGAAGGTCTAAAGCCTGAGTAATTTTTAAAGCGTTGCTTTGAAAATTACGCAAGGCAAGAGCTTTGCTCGCGTAGGCTTTAATCTAAAAAGAATCCCCTTTATTGGGGATTTCTTTTTTTTGCTGCCTTATTTTTCTGCAAGACAAGCGAAGCGCGTAGTTTCGAATATCATAAAGGGGGCTGAGAAGACTCCTTTTTATTTTGAAGAGCACTGCTCCGCCACGCTGCAAGACGAGAAGCTATGCTGCGCGTAGGCAAGCATCGCAAAGAGACTCTTTTTAATACATAAATCCACCCCAACCTTCCTTTAAAAAAGCAGGGAGCTACTCCGTTAAATCAATGCTGATGATATTCTTCTAAGGTAGCTTGATAGTTAAAAAACATCTTTTCTAGGCTTTTTTATCTTTCCTAAAAAATCCGAATAAGACATTAATTCTCTATTTTATTTTTAATTTTAAAAATTCCACTTATCTCATAAATCTTTTTAACATTTAGAAATAACTGTAATTCAAAACTACATTTTTAAATAAATGTATACATTACAACACAATAAACCACATGATTTAGCCGCTTTCCTCTCCTATACTTGGTCTCAAGTAGATGGTTTCCATCTTATTACAACTATAAATATCCCCGATTTCAATCCTAGGTTTCCCCCAAAATCTAGGATTTTTTTTGTCTGCCTTTGTTGATTGTTTTTCCTAAAAAGTAGCATCGAAATAAAAAAACGCCCATCAAGGACGTTTTTTGAATTTTTTAAAGCTGAACTCAAGGCTGTTTTAAATAAGGCCAGGCAGCTTTTAAATAGATAAACATTGACCATAAGGTCAAAATCACCGCAGTGTAAAGTAATGCATAAGCCAACATTTCAAACGGTTGCCAATTCAGTAAAAACACCGAAATCGCAATCATCTGGAAAGCTGTTTTATATTTACCCACGGTGGATACAGCAACACTGGTACGTGCCCCCAGCTCGGCCATCCACTCACGTAAAGCAGATACCGTAATTTCACGTGAAATAATCACAATCGCTGCAAAAGCCATAGATATGCTCGGTTGCCATTGCACCAGAACAATCAGGGCAGCCGCAACCATGAGCTTATCGGCCACAGGATCTAAAAACCGGCCAAATGCAGATGTTTGGTTGAGTGAGCGCGCCAAATAGCCATCGAACCAGTCAGTTACTGCAGCAATGACAAAAATGGCCGTTAAAATAATGTGACGAGTCATATTTGTATCATGACCTGCATCACCAACTGCAGGTGGCCAATATGCCACCAGCAAGAAAACGGGTATTAAAGCGATACGCGCCAAAGTCAAGATATTCGGAATATTCAGGATGCGACCTGTAGTCATAGACACCGCCAATTTTTCCCCTGTATGTACAATGAAAAACCACACATATTTTGAGGATTGATTCATCGTTAATTAGAGTCACTTTATACGAATTGCCCTAAAGTGTCACTAGGCAAACACGGTAACTGTCTGTCTGGAAATCGCAATCAGCCTATTTTCTGCATCCCAAAGATGGGCATATTCAGTGGAATAACCATCTGCGGCATAATCGGTAAATACTTTATATTTAAACCAATCTTGCACATGACTATTCAAAGGGTGAATATAAGTCACGTGCCAAGTCAGTGAGCTGGCCGGTGCGAATGTTTTAAACATCGGCAGGACACCCGGAGGCCACATATCAAAGGCCACCATCAAGTCGGCAATCGTCATTTCCCGATTGTCATGCAACTCCGGATTAAACCGCATCCAGCCACTAAAATCAGGTTTCTGACTTGCACTGCATGGATACTGCCCATCCACCCAGACCAGATCCATCTGCGCAAAACATTCCGGCGCTAGAGGATGATGTACCGCAATGCTTAATTGTTCGGGTGCTGGAAACTTTGGTGCAACGCGTTCCTGTTGTACCAAAATAGCCGACTGGCGCTGGGTACCAAAACTGGCTATCAAAATGCTTTGCACCACATCATCCTGCCAGAGTCGCACTTCAACCGTGGTCACGGACTTGCCTTGACGCAAGATTTCAGCGCTTAAGCGAACCGGTGCCATTTGCA
The DNA here is from genome assembly GCF_022012365.1 of Acinetobacter sp. SM34. Classification (NCBI taxonomy): domain Bacteria; kingdom Pseudomonadati; phylum Pseudomonadota; class Gammaproteobacteria; order Moraxellales; family Moraxellaceae; genus Acinetobacter; species Acinetobacter sp. SM34. Next base: position 18,384 of record NZ_JAKLTP010000004.1, read on the forward strand.
CCGGACCGACAAAGGTCACGCTGGTGCTTAACAGCTGTTTTTCTGCATCTGCAACAGCGAACACGGCTTTTTGCATCATCATCCCGGCCACCAGTCCTCCATAAATGGTGCGCCCCTGTAACCAACCTTCTGGAATATTGACCCATTCATCCTGTTCAATTGCGGTAAATAATTGGCGCAGTGACATCCTTCGTCCTTTGGAGTTTTTTATTGGCTCTATCTTTCACTTATTTTTAAGTGTTGTGAATGATCAATGACTCAAGCGTCAGTGAGCACTTTGGCCAATTTACCTGCATTTATTCATGCAGCACCTTATAAATGGTTCTGGCCATCACGTCTCCAAGACCGGGCACCAGTTTCAAATCATTTTCCGAGGCTTTCAGTACACCCTGAATGCCGCCAAAATGAGTCAACAGATCACGGCGGCGTTTGGGTCCCAATCCGGGAATCACTTCCAGTACCGATGAGCCGCGTTTCTTGTCGCGTTTGGCCCGATGTTTGGTAATGGCAAAACGATGGGCTTCATCACGCACCTGCTGAATTAGATGCAGCGCTTTATGGTCTTCAGGTAACTGGATTTTGCTGCCATCGGTAAAATGTAAGGTTTCCAGACCGGGTTTACGCCCCTCACCTTTGGATACCCCGACCATAAAGGCATCCAGTCCCAGATCCTGCATCACTTGCATCGCCATATGCAATTGTCCTTTACCGCCATCAATCAGCAATAAATCGGGCAACATGGCTTTTTTATAGCGACGGGTCAGTGCTTGGCGCATAGCCGCATAGTCATCCCCGCCGGTAATATCATCAATGGAAAACTGGCGATAATCACGTTTCCGTGCACCGCCCGAATCAAATACCACACAGGAAGCGATAGTCGCTTCACCCATGGTATGTGAGATATCAAAGCATTCAATCCGGTCAATCGGACGACCCACCACCTGTTCCAGCTGATGAAAGCGTTCATTCAGTTCAAAATGATTGGCCAGCTGTCCTTTAATGGCATGCTGCACATTCATATTGGCCAGTTCCAGCCATTCGGCCCGGGTTTCCCGAACATTGTGCTTAATCTGTACTTTCTTGGCGAATTCCTGTTGCAGTGCCTGTTCCAGCTCTTTGCGATCCGGAATTTCAACATTCACAATCAGCTCGGCAGGCACTTCATCGGCCACCTGAAAATAAAAGTTCGCCATGAAGTCAGACAGCATTTGTCCCAGATCATCACCCAGCATATCCGGGAAATAACTTTTACCACCGAGCATTTTGCCATTACGTACATGCATGATTTGCACGCAAGTCACCCCGGCATGATAGGCAATGGCCAGAATATCGGCCTCGCCCTTGAGTTTATAAATCGCCTGTTGCGACTGCACATCGCGCAGCAGCGCCATACGGTCACGATAAAATACCGCTTTTTCAAATTCCAGCGCTTCTGCTGCCGCTTCCATTTTGGCAATCAGTTCTTGATTCAGCTCTTTGGTATCGCCCTGTAAAAAGCGAATCGAGTTATTGACATCTTCCTGATAATCTTCAGGCGAAATCAGCCCCACACAAGGCGCGGTACAGCGTTTAATTTGGTACTGCAAACAGGGACGTTTGCGCTGGGCAAAATAGCTGTTTTCACACTGCCGCACATTAAACAGTTTTTGCAGGACCACCAAAGTATCGCGGGCATTATAGGCACTGGGATAAGGCCCAAAAAACTTACCCACCTGATGCTTGCCTTTGCCACGGCCCGCAGCAATACGCGGATAAGGCTTGTCACTGGAAACAAAAATATAGACATAGGATTTGTCGTCGCACAGCATGATGTTGTACGGCGGACGATGCAGCTTGATCAGGTTCTGTTCAAGTAATAAGGCTTCGGTTTCCGAACGCACCACCAGCGTTTCAATATCATAAATACGCGCCACCAAAGCCTGAGTTTTAGGATGTTCAATGGTTTTCACGAAGTAGCTGGACACACGGTTTTTCAGATTTTTGGCCTTGCCGACATACAGCAATTCGCCATCCTGGCCCAACATACGATACACGCCCGGTAAAGTGGTCATATGGGCCAGAATCTTTTCAATATGTTCTCGTGCGTTTTCGTTCACATTCAGCCTGATTTAAATTGCATAAACTTTGCTACATGATGTGATGGTTTTCATGCCATTTTCAAGCGAATCGCCTGTTTTTATCGCGATCATACAAAGTTCCAGCAATCACCTGATTGCTAAAAGCTATAAGTAAATTGCGCTTATTTTGCTATGCTCAAGCCATCTGAACAATTTGGATCAAACTGAATGACGACTCCCAATCACGCGATGCATATCGTCAAACCCGACACTGCAACGCATAGCACATCTGAAAAAGATAAACTGATTGGCAAGCCGCGTTTTCATTTTGAACCACTTGAAGTCATGCAGCTGTTGAAACAGCGCATTATTGGTCAGGATGCCGCCCTCGATGAAATTGAAAAAATGCTGCACGTGGTCAAAGCCGATTTTTCCAGTCCCGAGCGCCCATTGTCCGTGACCTTAATGCTTGGTCCCACCGGTGTGGGCAAGACCGAAACGGTACGCCTGATTGCCGAAGCAATTTACGGCCGTCCTGATGCCTTTTGCCGCATCGATATGAACACTCTGGCACAAGAACACTATGCGGCAGCCATTACTGGTGCACCTCCGGGCTATGTCGGCTCCAAAGAAGGTCATAGCCTGTTTGATGAAACCGCCATTGCAGGCAGTCATACCCGCCCGGGGATTGTACTGTTTGATGAGCTGGAGAAAGCCTCCACCGAAGTCATTCGCGGTTTAATGAATGTACTCGATACCGGAAAACTGACTTTAACATCCGGCACCAAAACCATCGACTTTCGTAACTGCATGATCTTTATGACCAGTAATATTGGTGCACAAGCTGCGCAGCAATACTTGGATAAACTGAATTTTCTGCCCAAGAAAATGCAGGATCTCTGTCTGAAAAAAGTGCCGACCAAAACCATCATTAAAAAAGTCATGTTTAGAAAATTCGATCCCGAGTTTTTAAACCGGATTGATCGCACTCTGCATTATCAAGCCGTTCAGGATGATGCCCTGCCAAAACTGGTGGACATTGAACTGGAAAAGCTAAATCAACGATTACAGCATCAAAAACGTGCAGTGATTTTAACCGATTCAGCCAAAGCACACTTCTACCAAGGTCATGATATCCGTTTTGGCGCACGCCATTTAGCCCGCAGGATGCGAACTGAACTGGAACCGATTCTGGCCATTTATTTTTTAAATTATCCGGAAAAAGCTCAGCTCACGGTGAATTTTGCTGATGGTCAATTGATGATTCAAGCTGAATAAGCTTCTAAATAGCCTTCTACATACCCTGCTAAACTCTCTATGCAGTCAAACATTCGGCAGCGTATTTGACTGCAAACTGCGTTCACTTTTATTTCAATAAAATGCTCATCAGCGCTGCCATTTGCAATCTTTTGCTTAAAACTTTGCTGCAAGCATGACTTGAATGAGCGCTAAATTTAGCCCAATTGACCTTTTTGACCAAAACAAAGCCATAAAAAACTTGAAATCCGGTACTTATCCCAGATATAAATAGTCACGAAATTATTAAAAAATCCTAATTTAAACAAAAAGTTCATCACATTTTTACCCAGCACAGTAAAAATAAAGCTGCCCACTACAAGGGTTTGTTGAAAAAAAATTGATGACCCTTGCGTCACGGCTTGATACAACTTGTTATGTTCTTTTTGGATATAGTTATCGTAAGATTGGCGAAGCATAAATGTACGCTGAAATTGCGTACACGCTTCACAACATCAACTTAGAAGTCCTCCAAAATAAAGGAGATCAGGCATGATCCACGCTGGCAATGCCATTACCGTCCAAATGCTTTCGGACGGAATTGCAGAATTCCGCTTTGACTTACAAGGTGAGTCGGTCAACAAATTTAACCGTGCAACAATTGAAGATTTTAAAGCTGCAATTGAAGCGGTTAAAGCAAATAGCGAAGTAAAAGGTTTAATCGTTACCTCAGCTAAATCAACATTTATCGTTGGCGCTGACATCACTGAATTCGGTGAAAACTTCGCACAAGGCGAAAAAGCGATTGTGGATTGGGCATTGCCTGTTCACGACATCTTCAACGCATTTGAAGATTTAGAGATTCCTAAAGTTGCTGCAATCAATGGTATGGCATTGGGCGGCGGCTTTGAAATGTGCCTGGTCTGTGACTACCGTGTAATGTCAGAAGCGGCTCAAGTCGGTCTTCCTGAAATCAAACTCGGTATCTTCCCGGGCTTCGGTGGTACGGTTCGTTTAAGCCGTGTAATCGGTATCGACAATGCGGTTGAATGGATGGCAATGGCTAATCCTAAAAAACCTGCTGCTGCACTGAAAGATGGTGCTGTTGATGCTGTGGTTGCTGCGGACAAATTACAAGATGCTGCGATTGACCTGGTTAAACAAGCCATTGCTGGCCGTTTGGACTGGAAAGCAAAACGTCAGGAAAAATTAGACCCTGTTAAGTTGAACATGCTTGAGCAAATGATGGCATTCAACTCAGCAAAAGGTGCTGTTCTTGCAAAAGCAAACCCTGCGCAATACCCTGCGCCTAAACTTCTGCTTGATTCATTACAGGCAGGTGCAAGCCTTCCACGTAACGAAGCATTGAAATTTGAAGCTGAAGGTTTTGCAAAAGCTGCGGTAACACCGCAAGCAGGTGCGTTGATCGGTTTATTCATCAACGACCAAATCGTGAAGAAAACCTCTAAGCGCTATGAAAAAGGTGCGCATCCTGTAAACCAGGCAGCTGTACTTGGTGCAGGTATCATGGGTGGTGGTATTGCTTACCAGGCGGCAAGCAAAGGCACACCAATCATCATGAAAGACATTGGTAATCCGCAACTTGCTTTGGGTATGAAAGAAGCAAACGGCTTACTGACCAAACAAGTTGAACGTAAGAAAATGACCCCTGCAAAAATGGGTGAAACTCTTGCGCGCATCCGCCCGACTTTAAGCTATGACGAGTTTAAAGAAGTGGACATCGTAATTGAAGCAGTAACGGAAAACCCTAAAGTGAAGGGTATCGTACTTGCTGAAACCGAGAAGAACGTTCGCGAAAACACGATCATTGCATCAAATACCTCTACGATTTCAATCACACGTTTAGCTGAAAACCTGCAACGTCCTGAAAACTTCGTGGGTATGCACTTCTTTAACCCAGTGCACATGATGCCATTGGTAGAAGTGATCCGTGGTGAGAAAACCTCTGCTGAAGCGATTGCAACAACTGTAGTTCTTGCTCAGAAAATGGGTAAAACACCAATCGTTGTCAACGACTGCCCGGGCTTCCTGGTAAACCGCGTATTGTTCCCTTACTTTGGTGCATTTGACCTATTGCTTAAAGATGGTGCTGACTTCCAGCAAATCGATAAAGTGATGGAACGCTTCGGCTGGCCTATGGGTCCTGCTTACCTGATGGACGTTGTCGGTATCGACACTGGCGTTCACGGTGCAGAAGTGATGGCTGAAGGCTTCCCTGACCGTATGAAACCGGACTTCAAAGGTTCGATTCAAACCATGTACGAAGCAAAACGTCTGGGTCAAAAGAACGACGTTGGTTTCTACAAGTATGAACTTGACCGTAAAGGCAAAAAAGCCAAAGTGGTTGATCCAACTGCGTATGAGCTTGTTGCATCTGTTGCAACTGCGGAAAAACGTGAATTTGATGCTCAGGAAATCATTGATCGTATGATGCTGGCTTTCTGTAACGAAACTGTTCGTTGCCTGGAAGACAAGATCGTAGCAACTGCTTCTGAAGCAGATATGGCGATGATTATGGGTGTTGGTTTCCCTCCATTCCGTGGCGGCCCTGCACGTTACATCGACCAAACAGGTGTTGCTGAATACGTTGCGCTTTGCGACAAATATGCACACTTAGGTAAGGCTTATGAAGCGCCACAAATGTTGCGTGACATGGCTGCTAACAACAAAAAATTCTACGGTTAAGGAGCAACGTGAATGGCTACTTTAAATCCGCGTGACGTTGTCATCGTTGATGGCGTACGTTCAGCAATGGGTAAAACCAAAAACGGTATGTTCCGCAATGTACGTGCTGACAGCCTTTCTGCTGAACTTGTACGTGCACTTGTTGCTCGTAACCAGTTTGATGTCAACGAAGTTGAAGACCTGATCTGGGGCTGTGTCAACCAGACACTTGAACAAGGCATGAACATTGCCCGTAACATTGGTTTATTGGCTGACTTGCCTAAAACTGTGGCAGGTCAAACCGTTAACCGTCTGTGTGGTTCGTCTATGCAGGCCATCCACACTGCGGCTGCGCAAATTGCAACGAATCAGGGTGATATCTTCATCATTGGTGGTGTTGAGCACATGGGCCACGTAGGCATGATGCACGGCATCGACCTGAACCCTGAAGCATCTAAGCACTATGCCAAAGCGTCTAACATGATGGGCTTAACTGCTGAAATGTTGGGTCGCATGAACGGCATTACTCGTGAAGAACAAGATGCATTCGGTGTTGAATCTCACCGCCGCGCCTGGGCTGCAACGCAAGAAGGTCGTTTCAAAAACGAAATTATTGGTGTTGAAGGTCACGATGCCAACGGTTTCAAAATCCTGTGCGACATCGACGAAGTGATTCGTCCAGATGCCAACCTTGAAGCATTCCAGGCTTTACGTCCAGCATTTGACCCGAAAGGCGGTACGGTAACTGCTGCAACATCTTCAGCGTTGTCTGATGGTGCATCTGCAATGCTACTGATGTCTGCTGAACGTGCGCAAGCGCTTGGTCTTAAGCCACGTGCTGTGATCCGCTCTATGGCGGTTGCAGGCTGTGATGCTGCAATCATGGGTTATGGTCCAGTTCCAGCAACGCAAAAAGCTTTGAAACGCGCTGGCTTGTCAATTTCAGACATCCAGACTTTTGAATTGAACGAAGCGTTCGCTGCACAAGGTTTGTCGGTTCTTAAAGGCTTAGGCATTTATGACCAGCAAGACCGTGTAAACCTGAACGGTGGTGCAATCGCACTGGGTCACCCATTGGGTTGTTCTGGTGCGCGTATTACGACTACATTGCTGAACGTTATGGAACAGCAAGATACACAAATTGGTCTTGCGACTATGTGTATTGGTCTTGGTCAAGGTATCGCAACGATTATTGAACGTGTTTAATGCTTAATTAAATACTGAAATAAAAGAAACCCCGCTTAGTGCGGGGTTTCTTTTTATTAAACAAATATTTGTGATTTAAATTTGAATTCAGTATATTACTTAAGCCCATGTTGTAGAACATGGGGAAGGTAATCTGTTGTCAAGTGTTGCACCACACAATGTAAGAATCAGTTCTAGCATCTCTGGTGAAACGTTACATACTGTCTGTATCCAAGTACTGAAAACAAGGTACAAGGTACTCCACAGAATGTAATCAATGCTTCTCATAGTATAATCCTTTCGCGATCTAAAGACGGTGTAGGAGTTTTTCTTCTAGAGGGTACGTAATTGTGGGTACTTGGGTATGCTCAAGGGACTCTGTTCTTAGAATGGGGCGTGTAATACGAGGATTATCGTCAGCCTTTCCTTGAATTTTCTAATAATGAAGATTGATCAAACATTTTTTAAAGACCGTCAAAAATTTTATTTACATTTCGATTACCCTCTTTCTCCTGAAAAAATTTTCTCGTATGTTACAAATCCATTAAACATTGAAAGACATGCTTTCTATCCATTTATCCATTTTGAACTTATCTCTCAAAAAATTAAAAAAAATGGCTTTAAAATAGTAAAAGGTAAAAAACAAATTATTGTCGAAAAGCAAACTCCCAAAATTAGACCAATCAAATACTCTGCGCATATCGATGGACATATTTATGCTTATTATGCTTACTTAATGACTGAAAACTATGAAAAATTACTACTAGAGAAAGGAGTTGCAGAGTCAGTATTAGCTTTCAGAAAACTTCCAAACTCTCCAAATAATATCCATTTTGCTAAAAATGTTTTTGATGAAATTAAGAATCGTCAAAATTGTTCTGTTCTTTGTATCGATATTAAAAGTTTCTTTGATGAATTAGATCACCAATTAATAAAACTAGCTTGGTTAAAAGTATTAGGTTTAGAAACACTACCTAATGATCACTATAATGTATTTAAATCAATTACCAATTTCTCATATGTAAACAAAAGAGATGTATACCAGCATCTTGGATTATCAATTAATCGAAATCACAAAGATTTGAAACGATTATGTTCAAGTCAAGAATTTAGAGAAAAAATCAGAAAAAATAAAATAATACGAAGAGGAAGCAAAGGTAAAGGAATACCGCAAGGATCATCCATTAGTGCTTTTATTTCAAATATTTACATGCTAGATTTTGATGAAAAAATAAATAGTAAAGTGCAAAAAGTAGGTGGTAAATATTATCGTTATTGTGATGATATTTTAATTATTAGCGATCCAAAAAATTCAAGACCACTACTAAAAGATATCCAGAGCTTAATCAAAAACTTGAAATTAGAAATTCAAGAGAAGAAAACAAAAATTGCCGAGTTTAAAGAAGGCATTAGGGTCTCAACAGATGAATTACAATATTTAGGTTTTACTTACGACGGTAAAAAAATTCTTCTGCGTGATGCTGGTTTAGCTAAATATTCTCATAAAGTTATGAAAGCAATAAAAATGACAAATAAGCACTTAGTCAAAATTAATACTGCAAGAATTCAACGTAACGAACCACTTCTAGAAAGGCATAAAAAACATATTTATAGACGCTTTTCATTTATTGGATCTAGAAATTATATAAGTTATGCATTAAGAGCTGCACGTATTATGAATGAACCAGCAATTAGAAATCAGATCAAACCTCATTGGAACAAAATTCATCACCATATAAATAAATATGATGAATTGAATGAAGACTTTTACCTTATAGCAAAAGATACATCTTGCTTAAAGTAAGTTATTTCTACAACCAGCTAACTATTTAACCATCTGCGCCAACAACGTTGCAAAATGCTGTTTTATACGCTTCCCTTCATCATCTACCCGATGCAGCTCTCCGACATTTTCATTGTATTTAACAATGTTCCAGCCTTCGTACAAAGCACTTAATTCCCCTTGCTTAAAGGCAAAAGGAAAGTCAGGCTGTGCCGGTATGTCTGGTGTATCCATCGCACAGACAATCAGGTTATAGCCACCCGGAGCAGTCGCCTGCTGCATCTGCGCAATAAGAGGTTTCACCGTTTGGGCCTGTAAAAACATCATCACCACCGTACAGCAAATAAAGTCGTAACGGCCGGTAATACTGGGGTCTGCATTTAAGTCACGCTGCTGCACCTGAATATTATCAATCTGCTCAGCCTGAATAATCTGTCTTAAGGTTTGCAAGCTGTTTTCATTGACATCCCAGGCATCCACTTCAAAACCATGCTGACTTAAATACAGCGCATTACGTCCCTGTCCGCAGCCGACATCCAGGGCACGGCCACCTTGCAAATACGGGGTAGCAGCCAGAATTTCCGAGTGCGTGGGTGAAAGCTGATACTTTTTAGTGAAGTAATCCTGTGGCAGACAGTAAAACCGTAGCTGACATTGCACATCATCACTGGCAGAAATAATTTTATGCCACGCCTGCGGTTCAATAAACGGAGGCTGCTGCTCTGGGCTAAACACATGCTCGGACTGTACGCTACCCGATTCATCCAGCATGGCAAAATTCAGCTCCCCCTTGAATACCGTCAGCTTTGCCCATGTCCCAGCTTTGGTATTGTGCTGATTTTTAAACCCTTGCGGGATACTCTGCTGTGTCCAGACAGGAAGTTCTTTATAACAAATAAGCTGTTGCATAAAAGACTGCGCTCCAAAGCATCGGTGGTCGAGCTGAAATTAATCAGTTGATGATCTATGTTTTTAGCATAGCCCGTTCCACAGCAGATTGAAATAAGCCAGCGACATACCATTCAAGCAAACTAAAAACCATATAGAAAAGCAAAAAACTGCCCGATACGGACAGTTTTTTGGGAAACTTTAAAAGCGAGATAAATATTTTTTTAATGCAGCAGTTGTTCGCGCAACCATTCCATATATTTTTCTTGATCCATAAAGTCGGGGGCGCTACCGGTGTCCAGACTGTAATACTGCTGATTAAACTGAATCACAATCTGCTCGGTATGATGCCAGTCTTCAATCATTTTAAAGTATTGATTAAAGAAAAAACGGTTTTTACCCCAATTGTTCAGGCTTTCCAGTTTCGGGTATTTTTTATTTTCAACAAATTCACTGTATACATGCTGAATATCATCAAAAACGTGTAGGGTTTTCATGACTCACCTGCCTAGATTTCATGTCGTGATCTTTGCGACTGTTTTAATCTAGCAACCGAATTTGAACGGCAAATGACAGTCCTATTGCAAAACTGTCATGTTTGAAAAGATAAGATTCCTGTGTTCAACAGCATGAGCGTTTTACCCGGTAAAGCCCAAGAAAAATCCAATTATTACAAACATCAAAAATATCAATTTCTATTTAATCAAACCCGGATAGGACTAAGAACTTACAAAGCAGTGTAACCCATTTGCAACATCATGTTATCACTCTGTAAATTTAGTGGAATATTCATACAATCAAGCACATCTGAACAGATCAATTAAAAAAAGTAACTATCTCGAGCGTTAAAATATCCAGTACAAAAACCCTCTTTATTCTCACTATTGAGTGACCAACATGAATACTATTAAAACTGCTGTAGCGATCGCTTTAGTTGCAGGTACTACATCTGCTATGGCTGCTACTGCTGCTGTAGAAACAACTCCAGCCGCTAAAGTTGCTGCTGCAAAAGCACAAGTAAAAACAGATGCTGCAAAAACTTCGACTGCTGTTAAAACCACAACTGCTGCAACTCAAGCAAAAACTGCTGCTCATACAACAGTAGCTGCCAAAGATGTTGTAGTCGCAAAAGCTGCTAATGCAAAACAAGCGACTGTTGCTAAAACTGTTCAAGCAAAAGACGCTGCTGCGCATAAAACTGTAGCTGCCAAAGATGTTGTAGTCGCAAAAGCTGCTGACGCAAAACAAGCGACTGTTGCTAAAACTGTTCAAGCAAAAGACGCGGTAGTAACTAAAACTGCTCAAGCAAAAAAAACTGCCGTAGCTAAAACCACTCAAGCAAAAGATGTAACTGTAGAAAAAACTGTAGCTGCGAAAGATGCTGTGGTAGAAAAAGCGGTTGAAGTGAAAGATGCGACTGTTGCAACAACTACTGAAGCAAAAGATGCAACTGTAGAAAAAGCGACTGAAGTTAAACAAGCTGTTGCTGAAAAAGCGGATGCGGTTAAAACTGAAGTAAAAGCTGAGAAAAAATCATTCTTCTCTTGGTTTAAAAAATCTGCTGCTTAATCTTGCCTGAACGCATATGAGCGCTAAAAAAGATGCCATCTGCTGGCATCTTTTTTTATTTCAGCAGCTTTTTTTCTTTCTGGTTTAAGCAAGTTTTTTACATAAATACCGTTTAGAAATTCTGAATTAAAAACTAGCGTATATTGCTATTCGGTGAACTTAACTCTTGTTGTGAAAGCCTGATCGCTTCATTTCGCAAGGTATTTTCCAACACACCCAATGAAATTTGCTCTCGAGCGATTTGTACATTCACGGCATTACGGTTTATGCCAAAAGGCTCAAGCAGAATATACAGGCCTTCTCGTGGGTCTGATGATTGCAAACCTCGGGCAATGGCCAGAACATATTGCTGTAGTGGCAATGGCAGGCTGTGGATGTCTGGCATAGGGGGTTCAGGAACCAGATCTATAGTCATCACAATAGTAGGATCTACGACAAAATTCTGGGCATCCATCTGGATCTGCATAATCCGGTGCTGCAAGGCTTTCTCTCGTTGATGATCATGTGGATCATACATGACCTGTACTGTTTCGGCTTCAACTCTTAACTCTGAATCCATTAAGGGGCTTAATTCAGGTGTATCAGCTATATCGGCAAAAGTAGATGAAATGGAAAAACTTCCGGCAATCGCTACGATTGCGCAGGACAAATTTTTTAGCAGGTTCATGGCAGTTCTACTCAACAATGAATTGAAGTAAACAAACAACCGTCGACACCTGTAATTGTATAGCGTATACGCCTTTCAGCCAGTTAGCCCTGACTAGTGGTCTTGCGGGACATTCTAACTTTCGTTAAAAAAGCTGCCCATTTCACCGCTTAAAAAACATCAGACCTGCTTCGATAAAAAAGCTCTACGCTGGATCATGTTTCTATAAATCAGATTTTTATCTTCTCCTGCTTTACTGCCTCGCTGACATAAAAATTCCGTCATAATCTTTATTTTTCTCGTATTCCGACGCGTAAAAGTACAGAAAATGTTACATCTAAGGGTTCAGCTGCAGCTTGCAAAGCCTCTGAAATCGGCTGTAATGGATCATGCGTGTTGTGATCCTGATAATGTTTCAGCGCTGACCAGGTTCTTAAATAACTGAGTAGTTGCTGTCCTGTCCACTGATAATGCAAATGCAGTTCCGGTACAGTTTGTTCCTGAAAAGGAAATGGAATGCTTTGATACAGCTCATCAATATAACGGCGTTCACTGTCCCAATAGCCTTTTAAGGTTTCAGAATACAGCTGCTGAACCAAGGCATTGATTGCAGCATCCTGTACTTCAATGAGGCCATAACCAATGGCAGCGAACACGCCTTGCGGTTTAAGCACCCGTTTCACTTCTTTATAAAATGCATCGAAGTCAAACCAGTGAATGGCTTGAGCCACCGTAACCAGATCAATGGATTGTGCTGGAATACTGGTCTGCTCGGCCGCTTGCACCTGATAGCTGACATTTTCAAAATAAGGCGCTTGTTGTAACTGAGCCTCGCTAATATCTGTAGCCAGCACATGCTCGAAATATGGAGCCAGAAGCTGGGTAAACTGACCTGAGCCCGCGCCGCAATCCCAGGCAAAAGTTCGTTCTGGTACATGACGTAAAATTTCTTTGACAATTTGGATGGAATAGCTCGGACGGGCCTGCTTATAGCGCAAACTATTGCTGGAAAAAAGATCTTTCATTTAACGATGCTCAAATATTTTTATCAGTTTAATCAATAATCTGATCGATTCTAAAACTGGTCTGGGCAATGGGCACCAGCTGATCATTCAATTGATAATATTTAACATCGTATGTACCCACTTTCCAGCCTTTTGCCGGATTAAAACTGACCCAGTTCTGTTCCCGATTGACACTGATGCGCTGCGGCATAAAAAACAGCACTTCACCGGTAGCCTGGTTGCTCCAGCGAACAAAAACCTGCTGGTTATTCGGCGTTTTTCCTAAAGTATCAAAATGGGCAAAAAGCTGCTGTCCGGCATAAATCTGTCTCGGCAGCACGTTATTGGTTATATATTGTTGCTGCGCCGTGACGGTGGCCTGACCGGTCATGGCCTCATTCGGATCATTCTTTGCATCGACAAATTCACCGACCAGACGTTTGGCAAACTCGCGCTTGTTGTGGATAGCAGATAAATCATAATCCGGAAAAGCCTGCTGTAGATATTTATCAATCTGCTCGGGTGTGGCCTGATCGATAACACTATTGAGTTGGGTTTTCTGTTTTTTCAGCTGTTGCTGCAATACCCGATGATTGTCAGGTTGCGCTTGCGTGTTTTGCTGAATGGTCTGGATAAAATTTTCCACAGCCATATCCTGAGTATGCTCAGGAACAGATGGTTCAGATTCAGGCCTGGATGGGGCAACAAAATAGCCCAATCCAAAACACAGCATGCCAATCAGCAGCGGCATCACAAATTTCATGCGGCTTAAATACACGACTTAGTTGCAGCTAATGGTTTCAGTCAGGTTTCCGACCGTTATATTCAAGCTACCTGTAGGAAATAATGCCCCTGCAGCGACTTGCTGCCTGGTCAAATTAGTTCCTGAAAGCAGTCTTAATCCCTCCGAAGTACAAAGTCCGGTTTGGGTATCATTGGTCAGTCTTGCCACACAGCCATTTACCGTCACTTGATGGATATTTGCTCCAGGTTGAGCACATAGCTGAGTAATAACAACTGAAGAAGGTGATTGCAGCTCACAGGCTGAACAGTCCTGATTTGCGCCACCACAGGCATTGGCCGCTTTTTCACTGCGGCAAATAAAAGTTTGCGTACCAAAGGTAAAGGTTTTCTCAAAAGAAGAGTTGAAGTGATCTTCAAATCCACTACCACCACAAGCCGTGACTAATACCGATAAAAAAGTGAATACGGGGAGCGCGATTCTTTTCATTGTGGAGTCTCCAATAGTTATTGCTTTGATTCTATAAGAAAGAAATCCTCAACCTGTGGAAATGTAAAGCGAGAAAAATTATTGCATTTTCGGTGTCGGTACCGCAGGTACAGGAGGATTATTCACAGAACGTTCAAGCGTACCAATATTGATATTGTTCAGGTTGATCTGTAGATGACCACGTTCGAGGGGCTGCATACTGTTGCTACGGTCTATGCCAAAGGGTTGCAACATAATATACAAGCCTTGCGTAGGATCACTCGACTGTAAACCCTGAGCAATATTCAATACATGTTGTTGAAGTAAGGGAGGTAAGGAATTTAGGTCTGGCTGTGATTGTAAGGGCTGAATTTCAAGATTGGCAACCACATGGCTGTCTATCATAAAGTTTTGGGCTTCACGTGAATTACGAATTATTTGATGCTGTAAAGCACGGCGATTCATCTCATCATTCTGATACGGCACAATCCCTGTTTCTTTACGTAATTCTGGCTCAGCCAACACTTGCAGGGTCGGCAAGGTCACAGTGTCATCCGCATGGGCCATCATGCTTTCTGTACCACCGAATATCAACACCAACGCAGAGATTTTTAGAAGATTCATAAGCTTGACTCGTAACATAATTTCAAGGCAATGCAGCTTCACACCATGCAAGGAAAATGTTTCTAACTGCAACTTTATACGTTATAGCCTACATGAAATTCCGTTTTTGCTCACATTAACTCAGATAAACGGTGTTTCAAAACCACCACAATGATTAATGATATTCGATTCTTATTCGTGTTTTATCGCAGCTTGCATGCAGATATAAAACCATACCCAACAGACAGGCAAAAAAAATCCCCAAACAATGTTTGAGGATTTTTTGAATATGGTGGCGAGACCCAGGATCGAACTGGGGACACACGGATTTTCAATCCGTTGCTCTACCTACTGAGCTATCACGCCAATGCCGTGTATTAAGCCGTATCTGTCATCAATAGTCAATATAATTCATCACATTTTTATTTGATCGAATATTTTTTACCCAAAAAAAATCCCTGATGGGATCAGGGATTGAAATCTTAAAATAGATTTTAAATATGGTGGCGAGACCCAGGATCGAACTGGGGACACACGGATTTTCAATCCGTTGCTCTACCTACTGAGCTATCACGCCGATGCCGCGTATTAAACAGTTTAAGTGTTTTTCAGTCAAGCAAGTTTTGGGCTTTTTAAAGCAAACGTTTATTTTTACAGCAATTTGGCGTTTATTTGCTTATTTTTTATTTAAAACTCAAATCATTATTGAGTGGCATCGATATTTTTCCTCATAAAAAAGCAGCCTCAAGGCTGCTTTTTTATTTGCCAGACGGGTTTAAATTTTTTCCAGATGGGCCAGACAACGATGAATTGCTCCACAGCCCGGTTCAAATGTCTTCACGCCTTTTTCTTCTTCCATCCGGCATACTTCACTGACCAGGCGTTCTGCAACCCCGCGTCCACGGTTGGCCGGATGTACCACAATATTTTCCAGTACCCGGCTTTCGCCCTGCCCGGTACACCAAATCGCCCCAATCAATTTTGTATTAAATTCTGCTGTATAAACTAAGGTATACTGAGCCAAGTTTTGCTCTAGTTGTTCAATGGCATCCTGCCCGTCACCAAATTCCGGGCTGGTGTCATACAGTCGCTCAAGCTGGCTGCGCACTTCGTCATTTTCTAGTGAAGTATAAGCATGTACGGTAATAGGCATTGATTAACCCTCCTGAGCAATCTAATATGCGGGGACTTCGTCACCCGCGAAAAAACATTTTACATCATCATTTTTGACGTTTTTGAGGAACGTGTCTATGACGCAACGTATCAGTGAAGTGGTAAGAAACACTAACGAAACCAAAATCCGAGTTCGTGTGAATCTTGATGGTACAGGTCAAGGCACTCTCAACACAGGTGTTCCATTTTTAGATCATATGATTGATCAAATCAAGCGACATGGCTTATTTGACATTGATATTCATTGTGATGGTGACCTGGAAATTGATGATCATCATACCGTAGAAGACTGCGGGATCACACTTGGACAAGCATTTGCCCAAGCCCTAGGTGACAAAAAAGGCTTAAAACGCTATGGTCATTTTTATGCACCACTAGATGAGTCTTTAAGTCGTGTAGTAGTCGATTTATCAGGTCGTCCAGGTCTGTTTATGGATATTCCATTTACACGTTCGATGATTGGTCGTTTTGATGTAGATTTATTCTCTGAATTTTTCCAAGGTTTTGTAAATCACGCCTTAATGACGCTGCACATTGACAACCTGAAAGGCAAAAACAGCCATCACCAAATCGAAAGCGTGTTTAAAGCTTTTGCACGCGCGCTGCGTATGGCATGTGAAATCGATCCACGTGCAGAAAACACTGTTGCTTCAACCAAAGGTACTTTGTAATGACCCGTATTGCCCTTCTTGACTATGGCATGGGAAATTTACACTCTGCAGCCAAAGCCCTGGAACATGTTGGCGCAACTGTAGATGTGACCAATGATCCCAAGCTGATTGCCCAAGCCGATAAAATCGTATTTCCCGGTGTAGGCGCAATGCGTGACTGTATGCAGGGCATGCATGAAGCCGGTATTGATGAAGTGGTACGCCATGCCGTATTTAACAAGCCTGTTCTTGCGATTTGTGTCGGCATGCAGGCCTTGATGCAACGCTCGGAAGAAAATGGCGGTTCAGATGCGCTGGGTATTTTTGCAGGTGAAGTAAAGCGTTTTCCGGATATGGCCGGCTTAAAAGTGCCGCACATGGGCTGGAACCAGGTGCATCAGGCTGACCCAAGTCATCCAATGTGGAAAGACATTGAACAGGATGCACGTTTCTATTTCGTGCATAGCTTCTATGTTGAACCTCAAGATAAAAGCCTTGTAGCTGCCACTTGTGACTATGGTCTAGAGTTCTGCACGGCATTGCATAAAGAAAATCTGTTCGCGACCCAGTTCCATCCGGAAAAGAGCCATACCGCAGGTTTACAGTTACTGAAAAACTTTGTGGAATGGAAAATCTAAACATCCATTTTTAAATATTTTAAAAGCTCAACTCTGGTTGGGCTTTTTTATTTTGAGATCTAAGCTTAAAAATCCCTCTTTAAATTCAGATTAAAATTGATTATTATTTGACTAACAATTAAACATATTTATTTAAAAAATATAGGAAAATAATAATGAGCAATATTAATAATGACTCAGCACTGAATGCTGATGGACGTTTTGGTCGATTATCCTATCTGGGCTGGAATGGACTGCTGTGTATCTCCATTATGCTTATCGCCATCCTCGTCGCTATTGGACTTCCATGACTGCAAACACCAGATCAAAGACTGCCTACTTCAGCAATACTATTTTTAGGTTTTGTATATATGGGTGTGCTGTATTTTACTTTCATCTTCGCCATCCGACGCCTACATGACCGCAATCACAGCGGATGGCTGTCCTTGCTGACGCTGATCCCATTGATCAATTTGGGTTTAACACTGTATTTAGCTTTTGCTAAAGGTGATGAACATGAAAACCAGTTTGGTCTACCGCGTAGCACAAAAACCTGGGAAAAAGTGTTGGCATGGTTCTATGTGCTGATTTTCCCAATCGGTATTTTAGCTGCAATCGCTATCCCTGCTTATCAAGACTATGTACAGCGCGCACATCAAGCGCAAATAGAAATACAGCAGCAAGCAGAGCAAAACCACTAATAACTTCCGCTATACATGACTAAAGCCTGCAATATGCAGGCTTTATTTTTGCCTAAAATTTGAAAAACAATTAAGCTGAATGACAATAAACCACGCTATCAATTGTTATGGAAGAGTCGCTGCTTCAAATCCTGCCCAGCAAAGAACAAATTCAGGCCTTCCCTTTATTTCAGAATCTTCCATCAACACAGATTCAGGTCATTCACAGCCTGGAACAGTGTCATGCTTTGGAAGCAGAATTAAAACACTGTGCTGTTCTGGGTTTCGACAGCGAATCCAAACCGACCTTTGAAAAAGGTGAAGTTTCCACTGGTCCGCATTTAATTCAATTGGCCAGTGCCGATAAAGCCTATTTGTTCCAGATTAATCCACAAATATTAGCGTTTTTAAAACCCATTTTTGAAAATCGCGATCAGATTAAAGTTGGCTTTGGCTTAAAAAATGATGCCCATCTATTCCGTAAAAAAGGCATCGAACTGAATAGTGTCATTGAACTGTCAAAATGCTTTAAAGCTTTGGGTTTCAACAATCCGATGGGACTGAAAAATGCCATGGCACTGTTGTTTCAGGTCAATTTTCCAAAAAGTAAAAAAATAAGTACCTCGAACTGGGCAAGAAAAATCCTGACTCACCATCAAATTGAATATGCGGCTGCCGATGCCTATGCGCCGGTTTTGGTGTTTGAAGAGTTACTGCGCTTGGGCTTAATCCCGAAACATATTCCCAATACTTCATTAAAATTACGCATTCGCCCGAACAAAATAAAAGCTGTAACTGATGCTTAGAGATTTGCCAATACTTTGTTAAGATGGAACACAATGAATTCAATAAGATTTGGCAAGGAGCGAAAGCATGCTGATCATCCCTGCAATTGACCTGAAAGATGGCAAATGTGTCCGTTTAAAACAAGGCCGTATGGAAGACGATACCGTATTCTCTGACGATCCGGTTGCAACTGCACAGCATTGGGTCAATGAAGGCGCACGCCGCTTACATCTGGTGGATTTAAACGGTGCTTTCGCAGGTACACCAATTCACAAACCTGTGGTTGAAGCCATTGCTAAAGCGCAACCAGAGCTACCCATTCAAATTGGCGGTGGTATTCGCTCGCTAGAAACCATTGAACACTACTTGGATGCTGGCGTATCTTTCGTGATTATTGGTACCAAAGCAGTTCAAGATCCTGAATTTGTTGAAGAAGCCTGCAAGAAATTCGCGGGTCACATTATTGTGGGTATCGATGCCATGAATGGCATGGTGGCAACCGATGGCTGGGCAAATGTCACTGACGTAAAAGCGACTGATCTTGCTAAACGTTTTGCTGATGCCGGTGTATCGAGCATTGTCTATACCGACATCGCACGTGACGGTATGATGCAAGGTGTAAACATCGAACAGACCGTTAATCTTGCAACCTATTCAGGTTTGCCCGTGATTGCCTCTGGTGGTGTAACCAATCTTGATGACGTTCGTAAATTAAAAGGCCAGCCGGGCATTTTAGGTGCGATTACTGGTCGTGCAATCTATGAAGGCACGCTCAACCTTCGTGAAGCGCAATCACTTTGGGATGATCAATCCATTTAATATGTCGATTCATCCTTAAGAGGTCTTCGGACCTCTTTTTTATTTCAATAAATTTCTTCGCTGTATAGACATGTCAAACGCCCTTTCCTGGTTTAAAACCAAAACTCTGCAGCTTGCCTTAATTTTAATTACCATAATTTGGGGCGGCTCATTTATCACCGTGCAATACGGTTTAAATTTTGCCAGTCCGATGTTTTTTGTCGGCTGTCGTTTTGCCGCAGCCATGCTGTTCGTGGGTCTTTTTTCCTGGAAAGATTTAAGCGGAATCAATCTGAAAGAAATCGCTGCCGGTGCATTGATTGGCTTGGTGATTGCGATTGGCTATGGCACACAGACTATTGGACTGCAAAGTATAAGCAGCAGTGAATCGGCCTTTTTAACGGCGCTTTATGTACCTCTTGTGCCGATTCTTTTATGGTTACTGTTCCGTAAAACCCCGCAATTCATGACCTGGTGTGGCGCAGCACTGGCCTTTTTAGGTCTGGTCTTTTTAACCGGCAATGGCCTTGGGCAAGTACAACTGAACTTTGGACAAATGATCACCATTCTCGGTTCAATTGCTATTGCCATGGAAATTATTCTGATTGGTTTTTTTGCTGCTAAAGTCAATGTCCGTCGTGTCACCGTGATTCAACTCGGCTTTGCCTCGATCTTTGCTTTTTGCATGATGCCTTTGGCGGGTGAAAGCTGGAATCCTACTTTTTCCTGGCCACTGCTGATTATTTTAGGCTGTTTAGGTTTTGCCAGTGCCGCCATTCAACTGGTGATGAACTGGGCACAACGTGCTGTTGACCCTGCGCAGGCTGCGATTATCTATTCAGGTGAGCCGGTTTGGGCAGCGCTGATTGGCCGGATCGCAGGTGAACGTTTACCCTTGCTGGCCATCCTTGGTGGGGTGTTGGTGGTTTTAGGGGTGATTATCAGTGAGTGGAAACCGAAGTTTTTGAAGAAAAATAAAGAAGTGAATTCTTAAAAGATCTCTTTCTCCTGAATATTTCTCTAAAGAAAATCCTCCTCCTCTAGGAAGGGTTTGTAGTGGTAGGAGAGATCAATTTCAAGACCATGAGAAATTCGAATTTTTCACTGCACATTGTTGCTCTCTCCTCAATCCTCTCCCACAGGGAGAAGAAGAATCCTTCTCGGTTTTTGTTGAAGGAAAGATATTTAAAACGACACCATCTTCCCCGGATTAATCAATGCACCCAGCCCATAGGCGCTTTTTGCTACCGGAATGACCACGGGTGCCAGTGCACGACCAAACAGAATCTCCTGATGATGAATACGGGTCAGCATATTGAAGTCATCCGCTTTGCCACAGAAATCATCAGCAATCGCCTTACCGATACGTACCGTTTGCGCTACACCATGACCGCTCCAGCCCTGTACGGCATAGATCGGAAATTTATTACCAAACTTACGGCTATCTGCCGCGCCATTCATGGTCAGGTCAGTGGTTCCGCTCCAGACAAAATCCAGCTCGACACTTTTTAACTGCGGAAACACATGTTGAATCCGGCCCAATAAATACTGATGGGTTTTTTCGGGATTCCAGCATGAGCCTGTCCCCTCACCACCAAACAGCAAGCGGTTTTGAGATACACCACGGTAATAGTCGATCTGGAATTGTGTGTCATAGACCGGTGCATCAGTTGGTAATAATTCTTTTAAATCAAATTCTAATGGAGCTGTGGTACACACATAGGTATAAAACGGAATCGTGGTCTGATTGTTCTTTTGCAGCAACTTAAAGGAGGCATGATGCACCCCCATCACCACACTTTTACGTGCCTTAATCACTCCACTGGTGGTGGTCACATAAATACCATCTTCCCGTTCTTCTACTGCAGTGACTTCAGTTTGCTCATAGACTTTGCCACCATTTTTACAGAAACCATAAATGAGGCCGCGGGTTAAAGCCAGGGGATGAATATGTCCACCCAGAGCATCCAGCAAACCACCACAATAATTGTCAGAGGCAATGTGTTCTTTCAGCTCATGCTTGCCTACCACTTGAGTATGGGCCTCATCCAAAAACTTGCGTGCATCGGCACCTTGAGTTAAACCGACCAAATGCCCTTCATGTACGGCAGCGGTGATATGTCCACGTTTACGCTGCAAGTCCAGATCGTATTGATCTGCAATCGAATCAATTAAAGCCATGGCTTCGGTTGAGGTAAAGTGCCAGAGTTTTTTGGCATCTGCATAACTGAAATGTTCAATCATTTCTGCCGCTTCCCAACGTGCCAAACCAGGAGTCAATTGCCCGCCATTTCTTCCAGAAGCCGCACTGCCAATCCGGTTTTTCTCGACCAGAACCGTCTCCACCCCCTGCTCAGACAGATGCAAAGCGGTTGATGCCCCGAGCAAGCCGCCACCAATCACCACCACATCACATTCAATATCGGCACTCAAGACATCAAACTGGTGCCATTGTTCCAGTGAACTTTCATAGTAATTCGCAGGATGCCCAAATGCACCATGCTTTGGATTAACCCAGTTCCATTCCTTGCCACTTTGTTGGTTTACGCTGGCTTTAAACTCTACATCATTTAAAAATACTGGCTTTTGTATATTCATGTTCATTCTTCCCATCTTCAATTCATTTCAAAATTTGCGGCAATCTTTTAGTAGGCGTTGCCAATCACAATGGTTTGCTTTTTCAGTTTTTTGTACAGGAAGATCACAATCCCGACAGACAGCCAGCCACAACCAAACAACAGTGCTGAACGCTCTAGGTTGAACCATAAACACATGATCACGCCGACCGAAATAAACGGTAAAATCAGGTTTAAAAAGATGTTTTTCATCCCGTGGCGTTGCTGGTCACGGACATAGAATTTGACGAAAACCGAAAAATTGACTGCGGTAAAGGCAATCAAGGCCCCGAAGCTAATCATGCTCACCACAGTTGCCAGGTCAAGGGCGATGGCAGTCAGGGAAATCAAACCAACCAAGAGTACTGCATAAAGCGGTGTGCCTAATTTGCTGTGAACTTGCCCAAAAGTTTCTCTATGAAAAATACCATCTTTACCCATAATATGAATCAGACGGGATGCACTGGCATGGGTTGCCAGACCTGAAGCGAAGGTATTCATAATTTGTGCACACAGAAATACCGACTGGAACAATGCTCCACCGACATACAGCACAATTTCAGGCAAGGCTTCATCCGGGTTGTTAAAACGGACATTGCTTGGAAAATAGAGTTGAATAAACCAGGATGCTGTCAGGAAAATGATGCCGCCTGCCAGTGTAGTTAGCATCACCGCACGTGGAATGGTTCGTTTCGGATCTCGAGTTTCATGCGACATGGTGGTCACCGCATCAAAGCCCAGGAATGAAAAGCACAGGATGGATGCCCCTGCAATCAAGGGCAGGATGGAGCTGTCACCATTAAATAACGGCGCAAGAGTCAACACATGCTCATAACCTTGCCCCTCACCTACACCGCGAATCACCAGATAGATGAATAGCACCATCAGCAATAAAGGTGCGATCACAAAGACCAGACTGAGATTGGCAAGAAAATTAATGCGGAAACAGTTAATGAGTGTGACCAGGCCTGCAAACAGCGTGACCCACATCCAGTAAGGTACGCTGGGAATAACCGCTTCCAGATAAATCCCGGCCAACAGGGCATTCACTAAAGGCAGCAAGATGTAGTCGAGCAAGGAACACCAGCCCACAAAGAAGCCAGCTTTGGCCCCACAAGATTCCGCGGTGTAGGTATAGGCAGAACCGGGTTTTTCAGTTTGCCGGCTAAAGCGTGCATAGCTAAATGCAGTCAGCAGCATCGCCACCAAAGCAAAAATATAAGCCAAGGGTACCCGGCCATCGGTGATTCCAGACACAATACCAAAAGTATCAAACACCACCATTGGGGTCATATAGGCCACACCAAGGATGACGACTTGCCATAACGACATTTTTTTGAAAGAGACTTGTGTTTTCTCCATAGCTGTCACCTAAACATTATTTATTTGAGTTATTTGTTCATTTGCAACGACTATGCCATATAATAAAAAATAAATATTTAATCCAGGTACGAGTAAATGCCAAAGTACAGTTTAGAAACTCGAAAAGCAGCTATTCAAATGTATAAAAAAACTGATTACAAAGTTGCAGTATGCAAAGAATTCAACATTTCTCGTGTGACGCTGGATGCGTGGATCAAGCTGGAAGAAGAAACTGGAGACTTACTGCCAAAACCGGCAAAAAACCGCGGTGCGCCGAGTCATATTAAAGACTGGAATGAATTTCAAGTATTTGTAAAAAATACAAAATTTAAGAATATTAGCGACCTTGTAACATTATTTGAGCAACGTTTTGGCTATGCAGTTTCGTATGCTGTTTTGGTGCGCGCAATTCATGTTTTAGGACTACGCCGCCGTCGCGGTCGGTTTTATTCTTAAGCCTAAAACCAGTCTAAATTAAAATAAAAAACAGAAATTAAATTTATATAAATAACTGTACATTAATGTACATTTATTTTATTAAAAATGTAAATTATAAATATTAAAAAAGTAAACTTATTAAAATAAAAAAGTAAATTTTAAATATTAAAAAAGTAAAGCAATTTAACTAAAAAAGTATGCTATAAAAATTAAAAAGGTAAACTGATTTTTTACAAAGGAATTAAATTAATGCATCTATTTAAATAGATGATTCATTATAGGGCATAAAAAAGGTGGCTACTGCCACCTTCATTTTTTTAGATCTGTTGTTATTGATACATAGGCTGATTGTCATTCAGACGGATAATACCGCGAATTGCACGATACACAATCCAGACCCAAGAGACTCCCATCACCACAAGACAAAATGCACTTGCGCCTAAGGCCACCCCAGTAAATACATCCATGTTTTCACCCGTGAAAAACAGGAAAATAAAAGGAATAAAGGCAATCAGGTTCCAAAACAGATACCACCAAAAGGTACGAATTTGCCAGCTAAAATGACTTTCAAAAATGGAGCCCCGTACCTCATTGCGCTTTATATAGTTAATGATCAGAGCAACAACGGCCAATAAGCCCCCCGTAAAAATGGCAATAATGTACAGGATATAAAGAATTAAAGTGAGCGTACGATTGGGATCTTGATCTATAGAATAATTCATTGTCATGCCTTATAAAGGGAGGGTTCTCCTTAAAATTTCAGCACATTGAAAGGAGAAATCAGCCATAAAATCAAAAGTATGTTCAAGGCTATAGTACAAAAATAAATCTTTCTAAAGGGTTGTTTTTGTGTTTTATGGCGCAGTTTTTCCTGAGCCAGCCATGCAGTAGGCCAGCCTCCCAGAAAAGATAACAGATGCAGGGTTTGCTCGGGTACGCGGCGATTACCTTGCAAGGCAGCTTCTTTATCTTGAGCGTACATCCAGTAAGTGATGGCATTAATCACGCTAATAAACAACAGCACCATGCCACTTAATAAACCCGCTATGGTAAACACGGCCAGAGCCAAAATATAACCGACACAGGCAATTTGCATCGGTTTTAATTTTTGTGCCGGTTGCTTGGAGAGCTTTGGCTTGCTCACATTTTTTTTGGTTTGTGACGCTTTAAGATAAGTCACCTGCTGGGCACGATAACGTCCATCACCATCTAGCAATACCGTATATTCAAGCGCACAACCGACAATCGGACGGGGCCCTTGACGGGCAAAATCCTTGATATGTAAAAACACGCGATCTTTCGAGGCATCATTGGGCTGAATAAAACCATAGCCTTTTTCATCAAACCATTCGACCAATCGCCCCTGATCACGCATTTTTATATCCTATATCAAGCCGTCACAAATTTTAGTCGTTCTACCAGCATATTACGCATTTCCAAAGGATTTTTCTGAAGAATATCATCTCCTGTACGTCCTTGTTGTGCATTTTTTTGTGCGACTTGTAAACGCATCAACCAAAACCGTGCTGCCGCCATGGCCAGATAAATTTCCAGACAGGATTTTTCATCCTGAGTCAGGGGGCGCACCGTTTCATAGGCTTCTAAAAAGGCTTGGGCTTTAGCTTCATTTAAATGAACTTCAGGATATTCGGTACAGAAGTCATTTAAGGTAATGGCAATATCAAAAAGGAATTCATCTTTGTTGAGTTCGTAAAAATCCAGAATACCTTTTAGTTCACTACCCTCAAACAAGGTATTGTCACGGAACAAATCGGAATGAATAAAGCCTTTCGGACGGTTTAGATATACTGCCGTAAGCGCTTCATATAACCCCAGCACTTCACTGAGCAGAATAGAATCGGCAGGATTTAGAGTCGGTTTTAATTCTTTCGCCACTTGCAGCCAGTAATCATGGTTACGATATGCGGTCCGTTCCAGGGGAAAATCCTGTAAGGCAATATGGATTTTCGCCTGTGCTACAGCAATGGCCTGTGCCTGTTCCAGGGTTGCTGGCATGGGATGTTTACCCAGCATGCGTGGCGCAATCTGCGCAGGTTTCTCTTTTAAAGTATGAATGGCCTTGCCCGCATAATTCAGCGGTACTGGAACAGCCAGACCCTGTTTACCCAAATGCTCAAGTACCGGAACCAACTCCGCTGCCCCTTGTTCATCCATTTCTTCAAATACGGTCAGCACATACTGCTTTGCATTTTCACAGACTAAAAAATAGTTTGTATTCTGAATACCTCCTTGAATCGGAATCAGCTCAATCACCTCTAATCCATAAGGTGCTGCAAAAGCCTGAACTTCCTGTAAAGTCAAAGTGGTATAAACCGACATAGAAAACCTGCGAAAAAACTTACATAATTTTGATAGAATACCTGCTACAACTACCAAGGTGTAGCACCTTCGTGGCGAAGTTTCATAATCGGCTGTTATTTTTGGAAAAAATTATGCTTGCTAAACGTATTATTCCTTGCCTTGACGTAGATAATGGTCGAGTGGTGAAAGGTGTACAGTTCCTTGATATTCGTGATGCAGGCGACCCGGTTGAAGTGGCTCGCCGTTATAACGAACAAGGTGCCGATGAAATTACCTTCCTGGACATTACTGCAACCTCAAGCGGCCGCGATACCACTTACCGTACCGTTGAACGCATGGCAGAAAGCGTATTTGTACCTTTAACTGTAGGTGGCGGGGTACGTAAAGTGGAAGATATCCGCTTGTTGCTGAATGCCGGTGCCGATAAAGTCAGTATCAACTCTGCTGCGGTATTTAACCCGGAATTTGTTCAGGAAGCTTCGCAACGCTTTGGCGCCCAATGTATTGTGGTCGCGATTGATGCCAAGAAAACCGGTGACAACAAATGGGAAATTTTCACCCATGGTGGCCGTAAACCAACTGGCATTGATGCCATTGAATGGGCAGTGAAAATGGCCGATTACGGTGCGGGCGAACTTTTAATTACGTCTATGGATGCCGATGGCACCAAAGCCGGTTATGACCTGGCATTAATGCGTAACATCAATGACCGTGTGACCATTCCAACCATTGCTTCTGGTGGTGTAGGTAACTTGCAGCATTTGGCTGACGGTATTCTCAAGGGTGGTGCCGATGCGGTACTGGCAGCCTCTATTTTCCACTTTGGCCAATACACCATTCCGGAAGCAAAACAATATTTAGCAGCACAAGGGATTGAAATGCGTCTTTAAGTGGTGAAGACTTGCTAATCTCAAAAAGAGTGGTTCCCCACTCTTTTTTTTTATTTATAGATCAGCTCTGAAATCAAGCTTGCACAAAAATTGTAGATAAAAAAAAGGAGTCTTGAAGACTCCCTATAAACCAAGAAAACTACAGCGCGGTTTCTTGAAAAGTAAAAACAATAAAATGACATATACAGTGATTCCTCAAGTTAACTAGGCCAACCTGATTTCGAAAACAAATATATAACAAAAAAGTAACAAAAACATTGACCATTAATGCCGAAAATATTGACAAATTACGACAAAATCTCAGTAGTCATGACTTCTGGCTATTTTATCGCGATATCTTCCTGAACAATAAAAATGACAATCCATTCTGAGAAAAGAATCATTTCTCCTGTTTTTCTACCCATTTTGCCGGAAAATAGCGATCAGTTATGCCGTTCAACAAATTTGAAACTGTGCCGGGAAGCAAAATTCCTAGGGGGTTTTTCTCCTGCAATTCTGGAGATGAAATAACCCGAGTTCCCAGAATGTAATCAAACCAAGGTTTGGTCACGCACCAGTTGGCATCCTGATTGGAATTCATATGATGATCATAATGCCAGGGAATTTTTTTCATGGCCCATTCTGGCTCTAAATGGGCACGGCGGTGAATATAATAATAATTACAGGCGCTATATACCGTAGACAGTGCCATGCCTTTGGATACAGGATAAAATAGTGTACCAAACACGCCAGCAACTACTGCTAAGGAGGCAATTTCATTTTTAGTGCGCCAATTTGCAAGACCTTCGACATAGCCATGGTCATGAAATGCCGTTTTTCTGACTTCACGATGATGTTCCCAATGGGACTTCATGCTGTCGGGCACAGGGCTATAACGAGGCTTTCCACTGCGATGTGTACCATGCAAAATATATTTGTGTGCCACCCATTCAAAACCGTTAGCCACCACCAGCCCAACCAAAAAACCTTTCCACATATCTATTTTCTCCTTATTCCATATTGAATATAGATCATAAAATGTGCAAAATGCTAACTATAAAATAATATTTAATTGACAAATTACGATAATAAAAAGATCAATATGCCACATTCTAAAGACTATACAGGCTCCGTATATGGTGGACTTGGACATTTAATTTATGCCTATAGTCAGGCCAAAGGCTTAGCTATTTCTGAAAAACTTGAACAAGTTCAGAATCTGGAACGTTTTGACTTCTGTCTCTGGCGTGATTTGCTGACAGATATAGATCAACATCTGCAAATTCCGGCATTAGGCCTGGATATTGCCGAACATGTCCAGCCTAAACATTTAGGCATCATTGCCTATATCGCCCTATCCTGCAACACTTTGGGGGAAGCCTTATACCGTTATCATGATTTTCATCGACTGATCTATGATGGTAGTTCCTTAGAGCTCAATATACAGGATGGATATCTTGCGCTTGGCTGGGGATACATCCCCTTTCATTTGACCACGCAAATTACCCAGGAAAATGCCATTGCCCTGATGGTGCAATTTTTAAAACATTTTCTGGAATTTAAAGATATTCATATACATGAAGTGCACTTTATTCATCCTGCACCCAAAAATGTGGCCATCTATGAACAATACTTCAATTGCAAAGTCCTGTTTTCCCAGCCTAAGGCCCAAATTATTGCCCCAATTCATCAGCTGACTAAACCTATACGTCAAGGGGATCAGACCTTGCAGCATTTGCTGATGCAACAAGCCCATGCCCTATTAGATAAGCTTCCCAATTCCACCCAGCTCGATCATCGTCTGCAACAAGCCATTCTCATCGGGCTGCAAAAAAACCAGTATCAAATCGAACCTATTGCCAAACAGTTAAATATGTCAGTACGCCAACTGCAACGCCATTTGCAACAACAAGACACCACCTATCAGCAACGCATGCAAGAAGTACGACATTTATTGGCGGAGCAATATTTAAAAGACCGACATCTCAGCCTGCAAGAAATTGCCTTATTGCTCGGCTATTCCGAGCAAAGTGTCTTCCAGCGTGCGTTTAAGCAGTGGACAAGCATGACACCGCAACAATGGCGACAACAACAATATGCATAAAGCTGGACCCAGATGGTCATGTGAATGTCATGTCTGTTCATCATATTGTGATTAAGAAACAAGTAGTTTCTCAATAAATATAAAATATACTGAATGATTAAAAAAAATAAATAGCAGCATCTGGAGAATAAAATGAATAGATATCTTGCCGAATTGATTGGAACATTCTAGTTAGTCTTTGGTGGTTGCAGCAGTGCCGTACTTGCAGCAACCTTTCCTGACTTGGGCATTGGCTTTGCCGGTGTGTCCTTGACTTTCGGTCTGACCGTGCTGACAGGAGTGTATGCCTTAGATCATATTTCGGGAGGACACTTCAACCCTGCAGTGAGTGTAGGCTTATGGTTCGGTGGTCGTTTTGATGCCAAACACCTGATTCCTTATATTATTTCTCAAGTGATCGGCGCGTCTTTAGCTGGGCTGGTATTGTATCTGATCATACAGGTTCAGGCCGGTTTTTCCGGTACAGCAGGCTTTTCCAGCAATGGTTTTGCCGAGTTATCGCCTGGGCACTATTCCATGACTTCGGCACTGATCATTAAAATTGTATTGACTGCATTTTTCCTGATTGTGATTATGGGTTCTACGGATCAACGTGCACCGGCAGTTTTTGCACCAATGGCTGTTGGTTTGGCTTTAACCCTGATTCATTTAATCAGTATTCCAGTCACCAATACCTCGGTAAACCCGGCACGTAGTACCGGTGTGGCCTTTTTTGCGCAAACTGCGGCTTTAAGCCAACTTTGGCTATTCTGGGTAGCCCCTATTTTTGGCGCAATTCTGGGTGCTCTCATTTATAAAGTGGTTGCCCGTGAAAAAGACTAAAACTTCTGACCATAAAAAAGCTCACATCGGTGAGCTTTTTTTTATGTTCCATGTGGAACATGGGACTGCTTATAAGAATGGATTTTCAATTTCCTGCTCGTCTTGACGATCAATTTTTTCCGGAAGATCGGGTTCACTTTCCAAAGCACTGACCACGGCATTGATATAATTCTGCAACGCTTTGGCGGCCTGCAGTCCAGCCTGATCCTTGGTCAGTTGTAAATTGCCATAAATACTGACACAGTCTTCTTGGTTTTCTAAAGTTAAGTCATGAATGGCGTGCGATTCATTACCATTTACAAAAGGCTTGAACATTGTATTCTCACTGATCGTTGTTGTTATTTAAAAAGTAGGATGATTGCCATCATCCTACCTAAAAAAAGCTTATTTCAACAACTGCAAAATGTACTGTAAAAGTCCTTCAATCAATTGTTTAACAATCGCATCTTGAGTATTTGGAGCGATAGTAGGCGTACTGTTCTTGTTCTCACCCGATGCTGCTTGAGTTGAAGAACTCGGATTAACCGATGAAGATTTAAACTGTTTTTGCAAACCAGTCAGCTGATCTGTACCGACTTCCTCAGCACATTGGCTTTCTGCATCCCAATGTGAATAAGTGATCTGTTTATTGGCTTTCACAGCCGTTGCGGTTAATGGCAAATTATAAGTATTGCGCTTTTGGTCTTCGGTTAACTGCGGGAAAATATTAATTCCAGTGAGATCTTCCAAAGCACATATACTGATCACCTGAACTTTTGGTGTGGTATCCTTCAGGGTATTGTCGGCATAGTACACACCTGCCGCCCCGGTTTTAGGTATGTAGATGGCTTTATAGGTGGCTGTTGGAACAATCACCCCCTTACCAATCATCTTCAGCTTTTTAGCCGAATATACCGGCCCAGTAACAAGATAAACATCCTGCTTTTGCTTGGTCACAATAGCACGAGTCGCCTCTTCTAGCTCTCGCCACACCTGCTGATTATTCTTCGGTGCCTGTGGCACCATGTTGGCCAACGAGAAGCTGTCAAACTGCGCCGCTTTATTCGGCATATCGGCATTCGGTGCCATGTGTCCGCGGTCATAACCTGATGCTTTGTAATCTGACAAGGTTGCCCGATGTTCTGCTTTTACGCCGGTTTCTTCATGAAAGCTGTCTTCACGTGGAATTTTTTGGCTCAAACGCTGCGGAGTCAAGGCTTCAGCCACCCACAAAGGGGTTTTGGATACCCCAGAATACATCACATTAAAACCGTTAAAACAGAGCGGATACGTATTTTTCTTCAGGCTTTCTTTGGCCAAATAAGGCGGAATATCACGATAAAACTGGTCCAGACAGGCCGAGTTTGATGAAGACGGCAATGAGACCAGCCGTTGAATTTTTTCCTGTCCAAAGGCAATTGCAAAACTGCTGGTCGCGACTACGCCCAAAATAATTTTTAAACTATTCTGGTTTAAAATTTGCATTACAGATTGACCGGTTTTACGTTTCTTAATTGCCATTGTGTGACCAACACCCATTTTTCACGAGCTTAACAAGCAGAGAAAATGAAGTATATGTAGCAAAATTTATTTGCTTAACAATTAGCCTAAAACTGTTCAACAAAAGCACAGTTGTTGTAACAGTATGTCTAATTTTCTAAAGCTTTTCTAACAAGTCTTAATAGCTTTACGTATGTTTGATTGAAAAACCGAGCATGCTTATGACAAGGTAAAAATACGCAAAAATTCTAGATAATTATTTCTACGGAGTATTTTATGCATTTTAAGCTTTTAGGTTTGAGTCTAGTTACAGGAATGATGAGTGCAACCGCATTCGCAGAACCCGCCATTCAACCGGGTGATACTTTAGAAAGCCTATCTCAAGTCAAAGTTAACACTACGGTAAATGGTCAAGCCGGTTCCATTCAAGATTTAGTGGCCAGCGGTCAAATCCGTATTGTTGATGCAGGCCAAGTTGCTGCTGAAACCGAATTGCAAAGCAATGCTGCTGCGGATACCACTGCAGACCAAGCCGCTCCACAAACTGCCGAGCTCAATACCACAGCACAAAATGCTGAGGCCACCCAAGCTGCATCTGAAACTGAAGCGCAAACCATCTCCGCTTCAGATGCAACTGCAACTCAAAGCCCAGAGATGAATACCGCGGCACAAGCCGTTGACCCGGCTACAAAACAGGCAAATGCACCTGCTACCGAGCAAACCGCTCAGGCTGCATCTAAAAATGTAGATCCAATGCAACCCGATACCGAATTAGCCGCCCAACAAGCTGAACAAATGGGTAATCAAGAAGCTGTGGCTGTACAGGCACCTGCAACTGATAGCAGTTCCGCTGCGACAGCAGCGCTGATGCCGGATTCTTCTATCAATGTGGCAGCGAATACGGCCAATATGCCTCAGAGTGATGTAAACAGTGAATCTGCGGCTGCAACACCAGTAGATACTGCTGACGCGACTGCTACAAATGAAGCATTTGCAGCAACACCTGAAGCTACACAGCCAAATGACGCAGTACAGGCAGCACCTAAAGCTGATGCTACAGATGAACCAGTCAATGCATCTCCTGAAGTGCCAGTGGCTGACGTAACAGAGAACTAATCACACTCTTTTCAGGCTTTCATCCTCCAAATAAAAAACCAAGGATTTTCCACCTTGGTTTTTTATTGTCTACACGATCTGAAACTTATATTTCGATTTGACTACCTAATTCAACCACACGATTGGGAGGAATCCGATAAAAGTCACTCACCGGACTGGTATTGCGCTGCATCGAAATAAACAGCTTTTCACGCCAAGAGGCCATACCATCACCCACTGTACTAATAATTCGTTCACGCGAAACAAAGAAACTGATTTGCATCAAATTATATTCGAGTTCAATCGATTGGTAGACCGCTTCGAGTGCCTGCGGAATATTCATCTCATCTTTAAAACCGTAAAATAGCTCAACCCGATAAAAATGCCGATTCATCATTTCTACGTGGAACCGATCCTGATCAGCAACGTAAGGAACATCTTGAATTTTAACCGTCAAAATAATATTTTTCTGATGCAAGACTTTATTGTGCTTCATATTATGCAACATGGCATGCGGCACCACTGTGGGAGTACCCGTGAGAAATATAGCTTCCCCTTCTACCCAATTGGCTTGCTCATCGATACTTTGCACGAATATATCTAAAGGTAAGGTATCTTGCTGGAGCTTGGCGAAGGTCAGTTCACGCCCTTCTTTCCATGTCATTAATAGAAGGAAAGCAATTCCACCAATCAACAGTGGAACCCACCCCCCAGAGAATACTTTGAGTGAGGTTGCACTTACCAATACCAAGTCCAATACCAAGAATGGAATAATCAGCAACATCAGTTTCGGTAGGTTCCATTTCCATGTGTAACGAATAAACACAGCAATCAGTAACGTGTCACATAACATGGTCATGGTCACAGCCAGACCATAAGCATGAGATAAGCGTGAACTGGTTTGGAAAATCAAGATCAGCACAATAATAGAGGCCAGCAAAACCCAGTTCAGTAAAGGCACATAAATTTGTCCCTGTTCTGAATCTGAGGTGTGCTTAATGGTCAGTCGTGGTAAATAACCCAATTGAATGGCTTGACGTGCTAAAGAGAACACCCCTGAAATAACAGCTTGAGAGGCAATGACCGCGGCCATCGTTGCCAAGAAAATCATGGGGTATAGGGCCCATTCAGGTACCAACAAATAGAATGGATTTTGAATCGCACTTGGATCGCGAAGTAATAATGCCCCCTGACCTGCATAGTTAATTAACAAACAAGGTAACACCACAAAAAACCATGCCAAGCGAATAGGAACAGGACCAAAATGGCCCATATCAGCATACAGGGCTTCCCCGCCTGTCACGGTCAGCACTACCGCACCCATAATAAAGAAGGTCATTAAGGGATTAGTAACAATAAACTGGAAAGCCCAATGTGGACTAAACATCCCCAAAACCACAGGAGTCTGAATAATGCTGGAGATTCCCAAGAATCCGAGTGCTAAAAACCATAATAAAGTTAATGGACCAAAAAACTTGCCCACAAAGGCTGTTCCATACTTTTGCATGATGAACAATATGGTCACAATCGTCATGGCGATTGGTACAATATAAGGGTCTAAAACATTTGTAGCGATAGAAAGCCCTTCAACTGCAGATAACACTGAAATTGCGGGGGTAATGATACCATCCCCAAAAAACAGGGAAGCACCTATAAAACCAATTGCGATTAACAGTAACTTTTTTTGATCACTAAAATTTGTATTACGCAAATTTAAGGCCAACAGCGCCATAATTCCGCCTTCGCCATTGTTATCTGCACGCATAACAATGGCGACATATTTAATGGTAATGACCAGTGTCATGGTCCAAAAAATAATCGACAAAATACCCAATACATTTTCAGGATTAATCCCCAAGCCATGTACTGTATGGAATGATTCTTTCAATGCATAGAGTGGACTGGTTCCAATATCTCCAAACACAACCCCTAATGCTGCCAGAGTAATCGCAGGCAATGCGGCTTTTTGTGCAGTACTTTGCATATTTCGTCTTCGTTTTGAACACTATTTTTTCGCAATGATATCACTGAGCAAAAACTTTTGCTCTAAATCAATTGTTTCAACTTGGCAGAAGGGCTTTTTTTCGCTATTATCGCGGCGCAATGGTGAGGTGTCCGAGTGGCTGAAGGAGCACGCCTGGAAAGTGTGTATACGTTTGCGCGTATCGAGGGTTCGAATCCCTCTCTCACCGCCAAATTTGATTTCTACGGGACTGTACCGTAGTGCGAAAGGCTTGAATCTAAAGGGTTCAAGCCTTTTTTTACGCCTGTACACTACGGTGCAATCCATTAGTAGACCGACATATTTGTCGGTACTTTTGACGGTATCTGCTCTCAGATGACTATAATGAGTAGTGAGTCGGGGTTTTCCTGAAATTTATACCGTCAAATGAGGCTCACAAAATGGCTAAAGAGATTAACAAGCTTGATGCTAAAACCATTAAAAATTTATCTTACGATCCAAACATCAAAAGCAAACATACAGACGGGGGTGGGTTATATCTTTTAGTTCATGAGAATGGTTCAAAGTATTGGCGTCTTGATTATCGCCGTCCAATCAGCCAAAAACGTAACACATTGGCTTTAGGCACTTTAGATAATGTTAGCCTCAAAGAAGCTTGTCTCAAACGTGATGAAGCAAAGCGAAAACTTGCCACTGGTATTGACCCTGCAGAAGAACGCAATAACCATAGAAATGAGCTAAGAACTAAACTTGAAAATACTTTTGAAAAGTTTTCAGGTGAATGGCTCAAGATTCGTGAGCTTGAAGGAAAATCTGACAGAGAAACAATTCGTAAGCTGAATCGAGATATTCTGCCTTTTATTGGCAAAAAGCCTGTTACTGATTTAACCGTCGAACAGCTTGAACGTGACGTCACAAATAGCCTTGTAGAGCGTGGCGCACTTGAGTCAGCTCGCCGTGTTAAGTCCATCATGGGTATGGTGCTAAAACTTCCTTTCAAGAAGCGCCTAATCACCTATAACCCAGCTTATGACATTACCTTACCAAAACCTATCAAAGGTAATCATAACGCCGTAGTAAGCGAATCAGAGCTTAAAACAATGCTTCAAAAGATTTGGCGGTATCATGCTGAAAGCCCTCGTGCTCGGTTACGGACAGAGCTTGCATTAAAACTTTCAGCTTATATATATCAACGTCCAAATGAGATCCGTGAACTGTTATGGGAGCATGTTGATTTTGAAAATCAGCGTTTATGTTTCCGTGCATCTAAGACTCATCAAGAACATATCGTTCCCCTATCTCGCCAAGCTTTTGACATTTTGAAACAGCTTGAAAATATGCGGATTACTTCAAAATTTGTTTTCCCTAGTGTTAAAACACCTCATCAAAGTATGAGTGAGGATACGATCCGACAAGCATTGAATAGACTTGGCTATAAAGGCAAGCACACGGCGCATGGCTTCCGAGCAACAGCACGTACAATCTTAGGTGAAGAACTCGAATATCGGGTAGACATTATTGAGCACCAATTAGCACATACGGTACGTGATCCAAATGGCACAGCTTACAACCGAACTAAGTTTTTACGCCGTAGACGTGAGCTGATGCAGTTATGGGCGGACTATTTGGATACTTTACGTCAAGGTGGAGATGTATCTATCTTTAAACCTCAGACCGAAGACAATATTATCACCTTCCAACATAAACAAACGGCCTAATCCTCATGCGTAAAAACGGCTATCTACCTTTAGATCGTGCATTGATGAGAATCAATCAAACTTTAAAAGTTCAATATACTGATCAAAACCTTGTAGATTTAATCCATGAAAGAAAGGTAGATGTCGTTTTTCAAGTTGAGGGATATGTTGCAGAAATTACAGCCTCATCTAGCTCCGAACCAATTCAAGATAAAAATGTTCAAAAATTTTACAAATCAAAGCCAACATATATGTTCCCCGATGATAATCATCGAGAAGATATTAAGTCTTTGATAGATGGATCACTGTCTGAAACGATTATCATAAATGCACTTATCAAAATTAAAGATAAAAGAAAGAATATTTTTAAACATCAAGACTATGTATTGTTTAGAGATTGTGATGAACAAGAATTTTATGATTTTTATCATATGAATGTGACAAAAAAAAATAATGAATTGTTCTATAAAGCTCCTTTGTTAGACTCATTCAAATTACTTCCGTTACATATCGGCAAACTGGAACAAAATGGATGCGTCTTAGGTGTTCCCTTAACTAAATGTAAGCTATGGGTAACTGAAGAAAGTCTCAAGAAATTTCTTAAAATAGCTCCTACTATTAATGAGAAAAAGATTGAATCGCTCAGAAATGAAAATGAGAAATTGCTAAAAATTATTGGAGTAATGAACGCCACTATTAAAGCAAAGCAACATCATCCAAAAATTACACAAAATGATTTCATTCAATTTGCAAAAAATAATCTGATTGACGATGTGCAAATTACTGGATCAATGGCTGAAATTTTTGGTACAGCCAATAAAGAACTCGGAAAATATCTATTAACGAAAATTTGATTTAACTTTTTCATAAATTAAATATTAATTATCAATCAATTAAAAAAATAATCGTTTGGTACACAACCGGATTTATTTGGTTTTTCCAATGTAGTTTCTACTTCTTACTACACTCCTCATCACTACGAAGCACTACCGTTACGATGAGGAGCAATTCATGTCACCACAAGATCCAAACATCTATAAACGCTTACTTGAGCGTGAATATTGGCGAATCTGTCAACTCGCCACAACTGCAGAACATAAAGAGCGGATTTATAAAACCAAAGATGGGCTAGAGAGGAAGATTAAAGCTAAGCCCTCTTCTTTCGGCATCTTACCCTTAGGTCGCTCCACCATTTATGACTTAGTTCGCAAAGGTGAGATGCCTCCACCTGTCCGCTTAAGTGAACGTGTTAGCGCATGGCGCACAGCCGACCTAATCAAATGGCTTGAGTCTAAATCACACGTATGAAAGACCTAAATACAACATGGGAAGCATCGTGTGAATTGGAAAAGCATTTACCTATACGAACAACCAAACAATGGTTCGCCTATCTCATGAAAAATCCATCTCAATACAGAAATCAGGACGGCTACAAAATCACAGTACATACACTCAACGGCGAGCGTAGATACACAAAATTCGCCCTCGTGGCGTTCATAACAGCTCATCGAAACGGAGATGAGCTAAAACTTAAAGGAAAGTCTAATGACTAATATGATTAATAAAACAGTTCGCATTCAAGAAGTGGATAAGCTTAAAACGGAACTGATTATACAAACCGTCCAGCACTTACTCATGCTTAAAAGTAATCAATTTGATCTCAGCACGGAGAAAAATATTGAGTACGCCGCAAATTGTATCCTTGATGATCTGCTACAGCAGAAAATCCAAAATGGTGAAATTCAAGTTATCGAACAAGATAACTCAAGTGGAGTAATGCAATGAAAGCATCAATTGTCTCACTTGAACAATTTACCGAGCTATTGAATGACAGCGAAATCATCATGAAAGATGGTTCACGGTCATCGATAATTTACTACCTGATTTTTCAAGGTCGGGAAGCCGTTCTCATTAATACAGCATTTGAAAACTACTTCATTACACAAGGACATTAATAATGGATATTCAAAACAAGATTGAAATCATCATGAAAGATGGATCTACAGCTCTTGCTTCAGATCATATGGACAAATTAATTGCTTCTGAGGTGGCAAACACTATTGCTCAAATTGACGATGCATATGACTTGAGTAAAAGAGCGGATATTCAGGAATTGAGCGAAATGATTGTAGATCACTTAACAAGGAACACTCACCTTATTATTGATCCCAAAATCGTAATGAAAGAATTCCGTAAGCAATTGAAATTTCATTAATCCCCACATAACTACTACACAATAAGGGGATGCAGTCGCATCCCCTTTCTCATTCCTTCTACAACAAACAACTCAGGCGAATTTGCTTAGTGTTTCGCCGTGTCATAAAGGACAGTCATGACAAATCATATTCCATCCAATACATCTTTAGATTCTCTCTACGATGCTATTGCTACCTGTGATGAATACACATCCAATAGTGAAGCAAATCTTTTGTTTGATTCCATGTTTAAAGACATGCTTGTAAATTCCTCAGGCAAATTTTTAACTGTCTCAGACAAAACAAGAACACAAGACATGAATGCACTTTTAGATGCTTATCAAAAACGTGTTCAGGTAAATGCCGATGCTTGGGCTCGTGTTGAAGCTGAGTTTTTAAGCAATATTTCTAGCTACTGTTTTGATAAACACATGGAATTTAAAAATGATTTACTGAAAGAAAAAGGCTATTTAATTAAATTTACACCAATCAAAATTAAAGCGGTTATTGACTGGTTAGACCTGACTTTTGAAGTAAATCCAAGTATCTGCAAATTTGCAAATAAGTCAAATGCACGAAGCTATATCAAAAGTTTTCTTACTGCTAAGACAGGTACAAAGCATTATGTAAAACATGATGAAAGTGATATTGATCAACAAGGGCTAGCTTTCACTATTCGGCTACATGATATTCGAAACAAAGAGGATTTGATGAAGATTACTCATCTACTCACTACGCAGTACGGCGCCGATTATCTACAAATGAAAATTTCAAACATTGAGTTGTCACTAGATTTTTATAATGTTCAAAGCCGAGCATTTCTGAGTGCATTACACAAATCGATTAGGTACAGCAGAACAACTGAAAACTTTCGTATCTATAAATATATGAAGGATGATGTACGGAATAAGTTTACACTGATCCCTAAAGCACCAATGTTACTTCTCGATCAATTTAACAATGATTGGTGTTTAGGCATAAATCCTAAAGGATCACCACTATGTTATCGCCTATATCCAAAGACTACTGACAGCAATAAGCAAGCTTTGCCAATTAATGAACATCGGTTGCGTGTCGAAGTAACTTTAAGTCGTGACTTTTTAACGGATACAGACTGTTATCTACCAAATCTACCAAACATCATCAAACTTGGATTTAAGCACTTAAGTTTCACTAGGTTAGATGAAAAAGCTTCTGAAGAAATGAAAGCTAACTACAATCAACATATTGCCCCTTTCGGAATGGAGCAAAGCACAACGAGTATTAGTAGAAATAAGCGGACTTTAGCCAATGGTGTGAAGACACATTCTGAACTAAATAGCCTTGTGTCAAAAGCTATTTTCAACCTGTGCCGACAGTTCTAGACTCGTAAAATTTCTCTCATTATTTCTCACCATAAAAATGGCAACAGTCTTGTATAGCAAAGCTTGTAGCCATTTTTGTGAGAATGATCACCCTAATACCTATACTCTACCTATCTATATTAATAATTAAAGCTACAATGCTGATAAAAAAGACTCACCATGATAAGTGATAGAACTTCCGCAATGATCAGAATTCTACAACTGTTCAATTTTGCCGAAACGCCTCTCAACCAATGAGCGAAGTCCTAGAAATTTAAACGATTGCGGTATGGAGTGTATTCATAAAAATTGGCGGTAAAATAAAGTTCTTATACTTTAAAGATTTAACAACTACTCATCCATTATTTAACACAATATTTACTTCTAAATCACAAAGAAATTTCACTCACCCGAGGGAAGAGCGTAAAAAGCCTCGTGCTATACTCCTGCCCAAAAT
Source organism: Acinetobacter sp. SM34 (assembly GCF_022012365.1). Taxonomy (NCBI): domain Bacteria; kingdom Pseudomonadati; phylum Pseudomonadota; class Gammaproteobacteria; order Moraxellales; family Moraxellaceae; genus Acinetobacter; species Acinetobacter sp. SM34. Next base: position 58,715 of record NZ_JAKLTP010000004.1, read on the forward strand.
GTTAGTGGGCAAAATCATGGCAAAGAAAGAAGCTAAAACGGATTTATGGGTTCATGGGCTGTTACAGGAAGCTAAAGTTCAATTAGAACCTCAAGGTAGTACCATTTTAGAAATAAATAATGCCTTAAAAACAGCCTCTAAAAATGGTTCAGGTAATGTCGGTTTTCCTGAGTATGTCGGTGTAGTTAAAGACTTTTTAATTGTCATAGAAAACAAATCTGACCTATCAAAACACGTAAAGCTTAATGAAAAAGATTTAATCAGCTTCATGCCAAAAGATGTTAAAGACTATGCTATCAACGGAGCATTATTTTATGGACAACATCTAGCTAAGAATACTAGTTATAAAAAAGTAATTGCTTTTGGTATTTCTGGTGACGAAAAAAGACACCGTATTAGTCCTATTTATATTGATGAAACTGAATATTATCGAGAATTGCCAGATGTTGAATCTTTTATTTCTTTCAATGATCAAAATATTGATGAATATTACATAAGAGAAGTTCTAAAAGAAGATACAAATCAAGAAAAAGAACTTGCGGAAATTCTCAGAGATGCCTCTGAACTACATGAAGACTTAAGAAACTATGGTAATTTAAAAGATATTGATAAGCCATTGATCGTATCAGGTATTTTACTAGCCCTTAGGGAAGAAGAGGCTAAAAACTTTTCTATTAGTGACCTTATCGGTGATGAAATTAATACTGATGGCGAAAAGATATTTAATGCTATAGAAGCTAACTTAAAACGCTCAAAAGTAGCTCCAGAAGTTAAACGGGACAAAATTCTTAGCCAGTTTTCGATTATTAAAGATACTAAGATTCTGAATGAAATAAACCCAACACTAAATAAAACGCCTCTTAAGCATTTCACTGAATTTTTGAGTGAAAAGATTTACAAAAGTATTAAATACACAAGCTCATCAGAAGATTATCTAGGTCGTTTCTATGGTGAGTTTATGTCTTATTCAGGTGGTGATGGGCAAACTCTAGGTATTGTTTTAACTCCTAAACATATCACTGATCTGTTTTGCGATTTAGTTGATATACAAGCGAATGATATCGTTCTTGATCCATGTGCTGGCACAGCAGGCTTTCTTATCGCTGCTATGCATCATATGCTTGCTTTAACAGATAACGAAAATACGAAAAAAAATATCCGACAAAGACAACTGCATGGCATTGAGCTTCAACCATATATGTTTACTATCGCTACAACTAATATGATTCTTCGAGGTGATGGCAAAAGTAATCTAATTAATGAAGACTTCTTAAAGCAAGATGCTAATAAGCTTCAACTTAAAGAAGCCACTATCGGGATGATGAATCCCCCATATTCTCAAGGCTCAAAAAAGAACCCTAATCTCTATGAAATTGCCTTCACTGAACATCTTTTAGATTCTTTAACTGAGGGTGCTAGAGCTGTTGTCATTATTCCTCAATCTTCAGTTACAGGCAAAACTAAAGAAGAGCAAAGCATTAAACAAAATATTTTAAAAAAACATACATTAGAAGGTGTTATCACATTAAATAAAGATACTTTCTATAGTGTCGGAGTTACGCCGTGTATCGCCATATTTACAGCAGGAGAACCCCATCCCGAGAATAAAGAATGTAAATTTATAGATTTTAGAGAGGATGGCTATAAAGTCAGCGCACACATTGGTTTAATTGAAACAGAACAGGCTAAAGATAAAAAGCAACATTTACTTGATGTTTGGTTTGAAAAAATTAATTCAGAATCAAAATTTTGTGTTTTAACAACTATTGAAGCTGAGGATGAATGGCTACACAGTTTTTATTATTTTAATGATGAAATTCCAACTGAAGTAGAATTTAAAAAAACTATTGGAGATTATCTGTCTTTTGAATTTTCTATGATTATGCAAAATAAAGATTATCTATTTAATTTTTCAAATATTTTTTACAAGGAAATTGAAGTTTTTAAAAATAAAGAATGGCATGAATTCTTTTTAAAAGATATTTTCCCTATTGTTCAACGAGGTAAGAGACTTACAAAGTCTAATCAAAAACCTGGTCAAAAACCTTATATTTCATCAACTGCTTTAAATAATGGGGTAGATGGATTTATTGGCAATACAACAGGAGTTAGATCATTTGATAATTGTTTAACAATTGCTAACAGTGGAAGTGTTGGAGCAAGTTTTTATCACCCATATGAATTTATAGCCAGTGATCACGTTACCCATTTAAAGAACAATGGGTTTAATAAATATATATATTTATTCATTTCCACACAATTAAATAAACTATCTGAAAAATACAATTTTAATCGTGAAATTAATGACAAGAGAATTTCAAGGGAAAAAATATTGCTCCCTGTTAATTGTAACAATCAACCAGATTACGAGTATATGGAACAATATATGATTAATTTAGAGTATACGAAGCGAAAGCAATTTCTTGATTTTATTGAGGCCTCAAAGACTTATCTTTTGTAAATTACGCTAATGATACTGATTAACAGAAAAATGATGCCATTCAACAAAAGGAATCAAATTCTCGATACGTGTATCTAAAAATTACACTTGACGGTACAAATAGCGGTATATTTACAGTATAAAAATTTTATGTTTAAATTATTCATATATTTAGATATTAAACCTGACGGACTCTCTCCCGCCAAATTCGAAAGAACTGCAATCCAAAGCAGTGAAGAAAGGCTTAAACTGTAATGGTTTAGGCCTTTTTATCGTATACCATTCAGCAAAAATACCCAGCAGTTCTAAAATCGTGAAAATAAACTGGGAAAAATCGTCAAGATTGAGGTTTTTATATTATCTACTGCGGCTTAATAAGCTCAGATCAGGCTAGCGGGTGTCACATTAGGCAGCCAATTTCGCCTCTATATATAATTTATATTTAAAAATGATTTAAACAGAAAAGAACTGAGCAACAGACGGTTTATATTCACTGCTTTTGAAGCCTTATTTATCTTCAAAATATTTCTGGCATCCCTGAAAAAACTCCTCGTTGAAATTCATGGACGGATCATCTTTATCATCATCGCATTGATCTACAGATTTAAGATTGTCTTGTGCATAGCGATAGCCATAGTATTGCTCTGTACCCTCCTCAAAGCCACCAAATTCCTGTTCTTTGTTGGACTGAAAATATAGCAATACAGCAATGGCGATAAACATAAGTACCACGACAGTACTGATCATTCTGGTCCGTTTTGTCATCTTATATATTCTCCTTGAGCCTATTGACCTATTGATAAGCAACCCTCATCCGGGCACTTTGCCAGAAAAAAAGTCACTTATCCCTACCGATGAAATGATAAGAACGGGATTCCTCATTCAAGACCCACAAAAGATCCTTTATTTCTGTTGTCTGATTGGATTTTCAGGCTGTTCATCCGGATTTTTTTGCGGATTGGCTGTCCCGATATGCTGGTCGGGTTGGTCCGGTTGAGGGTTGGGTGGATTAGGGTGTTTCTGCTGATCAGGATGTTGAATTAAAGGAACAGGCTGTTTTTGCTGATCTGGTTGTGAATTATCTTGTTCAGTCATGTTTATCTATCCTGTGGATTGCCATTGATCACTGCGCTACATCAGCATTAATCTACGCCTTAAATTTAATCTTCCAACTCCAGCCATGTTTCAATTTCCATCATTGTAAATGTAATATCTCTAGATGATTGATCTGCAACAAACGCGATGAAATCAGCTTCACATTGATTACCAAAAGCCTTCAAAGTCCGATCTTTCATTAACATGTCACCTAAATGGCACAATTACTGCATCTCATTATTTCAAGCTCACAAGGTAAAAAAACTGTCGAGATATGATCATATAAATGCAATATTTCCATGATAACAATCATATAACAGAGCCTTAATTCGACCTGTAACAGCACATTGAACACATAGAAAAACTGCTATTCGGGAGTAGATATGAATACCAGCAATAATTATGTCAAACAAATCAAGAATGCTAAACGTGGTGGTTATACTCCAACGATTGCCAAGGATATGAATAAACATAAAATTCAAAAAGCGATTCGACTCATTGAACAGTGGCGAAAGCTTGCCAATGAACTTAAACCACAAATGCAAATCGATATGGCTTTAACCCTGGAAGAATGTGCACAAGACCTGGATCAGATTTTAAGGAGCAAATAACCGATTCAATGGCAAAAGCACATGAAGGTAAATAGCGGATGTAGAGGATGATTGAGAATTTCCAAATCCATTCACCAAATCCAACCGCTCATTTTTTGGCTTGCGTTTTCAAAAAAAATCGCTATTATTCTCTGCACGTTGCCGGCATAGCTCAGTTGGTAGAGCAACTGACTTGTAATCAGTAGGTCCACAGTTCGAATCCGTGTGCCGGCACCATTTTATACTTAGCCTCGCTTTTTAGTGAGGCTTTGTTGTTTTTAGATGATTACTTTTAAAACTTACAATATTCAACAGCCAGTTCTTTAGGGTTTGTGCGCCGTGATTTGCACATATTTGACCAGACCATCTACATACAGCTTATGACAGAGCTTTGCGGTCATGCGAATTTTAAAGGCATCCAGATCGGTATTGTGCTGGGGTAATTGCTGAATGTAATTTGCAAAGCCCTGCAAAACGGCAGGCGATAAATCCCGAATGGTTATATCGGTAAAATCATGCTGCCGGAATGTCTGTTCTAATGCCGATACCGTCATTAAATCATCTAAATGCACATCGGCAGCTTTTAACAACCATTTATATTTCTGCTTTTGCACTGCGCTTAAATTCAGCCATTGCTCAGACAACATTAAATAATGCATACCCAAGCGGCCTTTTTCGTTTAACACCGCGCTGACCGCATAAAGAAATGAATTTAAATCGCAATGATAAGCAGCATCGATACATAGCACCACATCAAAGCACTGCTTGAAAGGAATCTGTTTTAAATTTAAAAAAGATTGCTGATAGATGGCTGCAAGTTGCGGAAGATGCTGTTGAATTTGCTGCACGCAGCTGGATTGTAACTCGACTGCTTCAATATGCCGAACCTGATAGTGCTGCTGCCAGTGCAGCAGACTTGCCCCCTGCCCACAGCCTAGATCCAGCAAACAATCATTTGCATTTAAAGCGACCGCTTGCGCCAATTGATCTGCCAATTGGGCACAAGCTTCTGGATAGGACAACGTTGCATCCTCCCAATAACCCAGATTGCTCCAGGCGAGTACGGCATCATCTCCTAACTGTTTTGCGTTAATCGCGTATTTATGTTGAGGAAGTTTCTGCCGAATCGCTTGAAGCCATTTCATATTTTAGTAGCCGAGTTGTGGGGCAACCTCAACTTTAGGTTTTAATCCAACAAACGGCAATGGAGCACCTAAAATTTCTGCAATATGCATCGCTGAAGTCACGGCAGATTCGAGCACTGGCAAACCATCACAAGACCATGAACCACAGTAGAATACTTTACGGTTCATATCTTTATGACGGGCTTGCAGTTCTTTATTCAACGCAACGGTTTGAGAATCTACTACCGCACGGGTTAAGGTCACGGATGAAATGATTTTTTTCGGGTCAATATCCGTCACCGGCTGCCAGGTTTGGAACACTGGATTTTTACCGACCAGACTTGGTTCGACCGAATTCAACCAGACTGTAAATTGCTGACGGGTAAATTTACGGTCCATCATATAACTGAGCACTGCCCAATCTTTACGCTTAGGTGGCATGACGGTCTGGTCGGTATGAATAACCAGCTGCCCCTGTTCAAATTTAAATTTCTTTAACAGTGCAAGATCATCAGCAAACTGTTCATTATCGAGGAATTTTTCTATTTTATTGGTGGGTGTGGCCACAATCACATGGTCAAACACATAGTGTTCGCCCTGTGAATTTTCAATCAACACGCCCTGCTCTTGCTGTTGAATATGGGTAATGGCCGAACCGCCACGAATTTCAATGCCTTCAATCAGCTTGTCGACCAAGGCCGGGGTACCACCCTGTAAACGTAACAAGGCATCACCATTGGTCAATTGACGCAAGAAAACCAGTAAGGGTTTTGCCGGCCATTCGCCAATGGTTTTCGGATTACAGGTACAGATGGTATACAGCACCGGCATCACTGCGCCATGCCAGAACACTTCTTCTATATCATTGTCATTGATGAATTCAGCCAGTGTAATGTCCTGGTTCTTCGATTTGAAAAATTTGGCGATGGCTGTTTTGAGTTGCAGCATGCCTTTAACCAGGCGCCAGCCGTATTGCTGGATACCTTTACGGTTATTAATAATCGGGAAATTACCAATGCGACTACGCGAAGTGGTCAGCCAGGTTTCAGTACGGTCTTCAAACAACCAGCTGCATGCCATATAAGTGCGTACAGGAAAGGTTTTGATTCCCAAGTAAGTTGCCAGACTGAGGGTATTTTGCCACAAATGCGGATTCATGACGCGCAAAGGTGCATCAATTAAGCCGCCTTCGAATTCAATGCTATGGCTATCCATACCACGACCCGGTAGAGCTTCAAAAATAGTGATGCTATGCCCTGCATCTTTAAGAATTCTTGCAGTAGCTAGCCCAGCCATGCCACTACCAATAACTGCAATATCCAAAATTATTATCCGTCAGTTACACATATGATTCTTGAAATTATGAACCAAGCGAGATTAAAAGGGGGTATTAAAATATTCCAGAATATGTTTTTTTAACAAAAGTCATCATAATTGGAATTAGAAATTTTTTTACATTTATTTATACAACAAATAACATAAAATAAATTCAATGTATTATTAAAATTTACAATATTAACAGATAAAACTTTTTAAAAAAGCATATATATATTAACCAATATTATAACGATTGTTTTACAAACCCAAAAAATATCACTATGATGCATCACATAATAATTGGACTAGCATATCCACTTTTAATCACCTATAACTATGCAAATGCTGTAAAAACAAGAAAATTTATTTCGCAAAAAGCCCCTAAAAATTTAGGGGCTTCTTTATTTTTCGAGTGACCAATGAATGGCTAAAATTAACTGGCAACCGGAATCTCACCAAATTTGCCGCTATTAAAGTCGTTAAAGGCTTGAACGATCTCATCTTTAGTATTCATCACAAAGGGACCATAGCCCTGAATTGGCTCATTCAAAGGTTGGCCGGTGAGTAACAAAAATTTGCTGTCTTTAATCGCTTCCAGTTGAATATCGGCTTCACCATCTTGAGCAAACATGACAATAGAACTGTCTTGCACATGCTGCGTTCCATTCAACTGCATTTCACCTGACAGCACCACAACCAACACGTTGTGATCGACAGGGACATGCAGATGCTGAACCTGCTCGGCTTTTAATTCACCATCCCAGACATTGACCGAACTATGGGTTGAAGCAGGACCGCGATATTCTGCATCACCGTCCATATAGCGGCCGGCAATTACCCGGATATGTCCTGCACCCTGTTCAAACTCAATCACAGGAATATCATGTGATTGAATAGCCTGATACTTAGGCGGGGTCATTTTGTCCGCTGCCGGCAAGTTGACCCACAGTTGGACCATTTCAAACAATCCGCCATTCTTGGCAAAATCTTCAGAATGAAACTCTTCATGTACCAAACCTGCACCGGCAGTCATCCATTGCACATCGCCACTTTGAATGGTGCCACCACCACCCGCCGAGTCTTTATGTGTCACTTCCCCCTGATAGGCGAGGGTGACGGTTTCAAAACCGCGATGTGGATGCGAGCCGACACCATGCTGCTGCGTCGTCGGACTAAAATGATAGGGTGCAGCATAATCCAACAGTAAAAATGGACTAATCGCTTGGCCTAAACGGTCGTAGGAAAACAGGTTCTTGACCGGAAAACCATCACCCACCCAATGCATGTTCTGGTTACGGTAAACGCCAATCACTTTTTTCATCTTTTAAACTCCTATATTCTCGATAGGATGAACATGAGCTTATATTAGTGCGTTCATTGTTCTGAATATATAGCGACCTCAATACACAGTGTCCCATGAATAAGACAAAATGACTTTATAGAATAATCATCAAGTTTAAATATTTAAAATAAAGGCTCATCTTTATAAATTATCCTATTTTCATGATTAATCTTCTCGAAATCAGCGCTTTCATTGTCCTATTTTCACACTTAGCATAAAAAATATCACGACATCACCACACTGTTATTTTCGGTTGATGTCAGTATGTTTTTCATCACAAGGAGGAATAGAAAAATGGGCAAACCCTATGTTCGTTTAGATAAAGATAATGCAGCGGTTCTGTTGGTCGATCATCAAACCGGTCTGTTATCCCTAGTACGTGACATCGATCCTGACAAATTTAAAAATAACGTACTGGCACTTGCCGCAGCTGCCAAATATTTCAATCTTCCGACCATTTTAACCACCAGTTTTGAACAGGGCCCCAATGGTCCATTGGTTCCTGAACTGAAGGAAATGTTCCCGGACGCACCCTATATTGCCCGCCCAGGTCAAATTAATGCCTGGGACAATGAAGACTTTGTCAAAGCGGTTAAAGCAACAGGCAAAAAGCAGCTGATTATTGCCGGTGTGGTGACTGAAGTCTGTGTGGCCTTTCCGGCACTTTCAGCGCTTGAAGAAGATTTTGAAGTTTTTGTGATTACCGATGCGTCCGGTACCTTTAACCGGTTAACCCGTGATTCTGCTTGGAACCGCATGTCCAATGCCGGTGCGCAACTGATGACCTGGTTTGGCGCTGCCTGTGAATTGCACCGTGACTGGCGTAATGACATTGAAGGTTTGGGTACTTTGTTCTCGAATCACATTCCTGATTATCGCAACCTGATCAACAGCTATAACCAGCACAGTGGTCAAAAACAATCATAGTCTTTTTTAGCATAAGCGGTCTTCTGATCGCTTATTCTGTCTTATTCAATATCCGTTATCTGGCTGATTTTCAGCTAGAATAATAGCTATTCCCTGATTCAGTTTTGAGCATGATGTATGCATTCATTTGATGATGATTACTTTTTCCTGGTGGTCAAACACGGTGGATTTAGTGCAGCAAGTGAAGCTAGCAATACCACCAAATCAAAACTCAGCCGCCGCATTTTAGATCTGGAAAGTCAGTTTAATGTCAGCCTGATTCAGCGTTCCACCCGTCATTTTAAAGTCACCCCTTTGGGACAGGAATTTTATCAGGAATGTTGCAAGGTCATTGCTCAGGTCGAATGTGCCAATAATGTCTTGCTGAAACAGAAAAGCGAGCCACAGGGCCTGATTAAAATCAGCTGTCCTGCGCTGATGATGCAGTTTCAGGTGCGAACTTTACTCAATCAATTTTTAAAAGATTATCCCAAAGTCCAGATTGAACTGGAGCTGACCAGCCGCCGAGTCGACCTGATTCATGATGATATTGACCTGGCGATTCTTACCAATTTTCAGGCCAATGAAGATTCCAGTTTAATTGTCCGTGACGTGATTAAAACCACGCATTGTCTGGTGGCCAGTCCGGAACTGCTACAGGGACGGGAAATCCAGAATTTTACCGAACTGCATGAATTTCCCAGTGTGGTACTCGGCACGCAAAAATCCCAATATTACTGGCATTTGCACAATCGCGAGCATGATGAACTGATTGATATTCCACTGCAACCGCGGATCAAAAGCAATGATCTGGAAGGAGTCTACTATGCCGTACGTGACGGCTTAGGCATTGCCGACTTGCCCTATTTGGCGGTTGAACAGGAGATTCAACAAGGCCAGTTGATTCATGTGTTACCGGAATGGTGCTCGAATTTAGGTACGGTACAACTGGTGTATGCTACGCGTAAAGGCCAGCGTCTGGTGATGGAAAAACTGATTGAAGGTTTAAGAGGCTTAGCCAAAGATCACCTCGGCTATATGCCTTAATTTGCAGACCACAGATATAAAAAAATCCAGAACCGAAATCCTGGATTTTTTAGGAGATCATCTCAATATGATGATTAGATTTTACCGATCAGGTCGATTGAAGGAGCAAGGGTTACATCGCCTTCTTTCCATTTTGCCGGGCAAACTTCACCTGGGTGAGCATGGACATATTGTGCAGCTTTAACCTTACGTAAAAGTTCTTGCGCATCACGACCAATACCGCCAGCGTTAATTTCGATAATCTGGATCTTGCCTTCCGGGTCAATCACGAAAGTACCTCGGTTTGCCAGGCCTTCAACTTCGATTAACACTTCAAAGTTTTTCGCCAAAGTCCAGGTTGGGTCGCCGACCATTGCATACTGGATTTTTTTGATCTCGTCTGAAGAAGCGTGCCAAGCTTTATGGGTGAAATGAGTATCCGTCGATACTGAATAAATCTCTACACCCATTTTTTGGAATTCAGCATAGTTATCTGCCAAATCACCGAGTTCTGTTGGACAAACGAAAGTGAAATCTGCAGGATAAAAGAACACCACCGACCATTTCCCGACCATGTCTTGTTCAGACACTTGAATGAATTCGCCATTCTTATAAGCAGTTGCGTTGAATGGTTTCACTGCAGTATTGATTAAACTCATGAGATATTCCTCTAGCTCGTTTCCGGGATTGCTTATCTTGTGAAGCTAGAATACGAAAATTCTTAAAATAGGTAAAACCGTACTTTTTTATAAAATTTATCGGATTTTTAGATTAAATAATTCTATCCTGTTTTACTGTTTAATTGCTATATCCGATTTAAGAGTGAGAGCGAAACTGCACAATGGATTGCCAGGCGGCATCAATCAAAGCCTGCTTATATGCGCTTGGAGTAGTGGTACTGACAATGCTGATGAGCCAAGCACTAAAAGTATGGAAAGCTTTAGAAAATAAACCTGCAGGCAAATGGCCATTTTCCAAAATGCTGTGCTTAAAAGCTCCGTATTTCAGCAGTATCTCTCCCCTATTTGAAAGACTGGAACCGGAATACTGCGAAATCAAGATGAAAAAGCACCGCGCTGTACTGAATCATCTGGGCACGGTACATGCCATTGCCATGTGCAATATGGCAGAGCTTGCCGGAGGAACTATGACTGATGCCACCGTACCTGCTACTCATTGCTGGATTCCCAAAGGCATGCAGGTGGAATATCTGAAAAAAGCCAACACCAATTTAATTGCAGTTGCCACACCCTTGCAAGCCCATTTCCCGTGGAATGCAGGCAGTGATTATCTGGTGCAGGTTGAAGTCAAAGACACGGCTCAGGCCGTTGTGTTCCGTGCCGTTATCACCATGTGGGTTTCTGCCAAGAAATAAAAATTACTGATCATTTGCCCATTAAAAAACCCTCCGCAAGGGGAGGGTTTTGAAGACGATTTGCCGTTTTAATTGCGATTAAAACGGTTAACTATATAATAATATAAAATATTTAAAAAATATCCTTAGATATCAAAAAGAAAAAAACAATAAATACAATTTTTTAATTTTTAATTTGATATAAGCGAGATATTTTCAAAAAATCAGAGTAAATACAATTTTTTGTCTAGAGATTAATAAACAAAATCTGTAAATTTTTTAATTTATCTAAAAGAAATAAAAAAGCTGCATATTCCTGTGTAAATCTACCCACTATTCCTATTTGCACCCTACCACTCATTTTTGTTCGTATAAGCCACTAGGCATGTCAAAATCTTGATTAATAGTATCAATATTGATACTATTAATCATTGGCACTATTGAGCATTCAAATGGCAAATCTTGATCAACTTATAGAACAAATGCGGAATAATCCAAAAAATATCCGCTATGTCGATTTACTCAAGGTTTGTAAGCAATATTTTGGTGAACCAAGACAAACAAGTGGTAGCCACACGGTATTTAAAACACCGTGGCAAGGCGATCCTCGTATTAATCTTCAAGATGATAGCGGAAAGGCTAAACCTTATCAGGTTAGGCAAGTATTAGCTGCACTTGATAAACTTAAAACATTGTGAGGTGTCAAATGGATAGCAAACAATATACTTATCGTGTTACATGGTCAGCAGAAGATAATGAGTATGTCGGTCTATGTGCCGAATTTCCGTCACTATCTTGGCTCGATGCAGAACAATCTAAAGCATTCTCAGGGATTGTTGATCTTGTTGGTGAAGTTGTAGCAGATATGATCAGCAACAATGAGAAATTACCTGTACCGCTTTCAGAAAAAAAATATAGCGGACGGTTTGCTGTTCGTGTTCCATCAATGGTTCATCAAAAACTAGCACTTGAAGCTGCGGAGCGTGGTGTGAGTATGAATCGTTTGGTATCGGCAAAATTGGCTATGTAGTTTTATATCTTGATGGTCTACTTGGAATGAAAATGACTGGTAGACCATGAACAAGAATAGGTGGTTGGTTTATCCAGTAATTTGCAAAAAGCATCTGTAGTACATTATGGGTTATATAGATTGCTATGCAATCAACTTATATAAAGCATAAAAAGAGAGAACATGACAAATTTGTATTTACCATCTGAGCAACGCTTATCCAAGTCAATCAAAGACTCTATTAAAATGGAAAGTATTGACTATTATTGCACAATATATTCAGCAGTTATGGAATGCATCTTTAATCAAAAAACATTAAAATATAGTGGAAATAAACTTAAAGAATTTCCAAATATTAGCTTAAGAGATATCAAAGGAGAATTTCCAAATAGTTTTTTTTTGAACCAAATAGATTTTTTGCGAAATTGGGCTCTAGAATTTCTTTTATGCAAATTTTTGAATCAAGATTTTGCAGAAGATCTTAAAAAAAATTTAATTGAAGAATTATGTGATATTCATCAAATAGATATAAGCGAATATATAAATTTTGAATTTAAAATATCTGGTCAAGATAAGGCTTTTTATAACAAAGAAAATTTCAATGAATTCACTCATCAACGTTCAGGTAGTCGGGCTGAACACAAAAAATATCAGGTACATCGAAATTCTGACTTATGCCTTCTTTTACACAAAGATAATAAAGACCAAAAACCTAATTTATCCAGTTCTTTAGCCATATATGGGGAAGTTGAGGGAAACTATGGTAATGAGCTTTTAACTGAAAAATATTGGGAGAAGAAACACCAAGATTGCTTATTTGCTATAGGTTGTGTGGACTCTAGAAATATTAAAATTATTGAAAAAACCTCTCTTCCTCACGTATTTATGTACTTTCCAAAAATAAAAGGTGAGTATAAAGTAGTTCTTTTAATTGAAAGAAATCATTATTTTATAGAAGATTTTTCCAATGCATTGCTAGTATTTGATAATTTTTTCAATCGTGGTCCTAAACATTATTTAGATACTTTAAAGTATAGTATTTCATTTCATGATGAAGTAGTGCGTTATATTGCATCTAATTGGAGTAAAGGTATTCCAGAACTAATTAACTCCCTAAATAACGTTGCCATTAAAAATGAACTAATCACAGGAGAGAACCAGTTTACACCTATCGAGATTCCTACTGGTTTAAATCTGATTAGTGAGATTTCGTAAAAAACAATGGCTATCAGTTAAATTACAATAGATAAATACCTACAATCAGTTCTTATATCAATTATGTTTATGAATTCAGAATAATTAATTCCATTTTTTAAACCAATTTTGAATGTAGGATTACTAGAGTAAAAAATATCAAGATGATGATATGGATGAAGATCTGGGTTGTCAGGCTTAAATCCTTTCTCATCATAATCGTATCTCAAGTATCCTTCTTCACTTAATATTAAGCGTAAAAAAAGTTTACTCATAAACTTATCAAAAGATTCAGTTTTACCATTTTCATCAAAATGATCTTTCGGTATATCTTCTAACCTCTCTATGATATCCCATACCTCAATAGCATCTAAATCAATGTTTTCTAATATATTTTCTAAATATGTAATGACACTATTATCAATTTCATAATCTAATCCATTCATTAGTACGTAAGGCGGTCTACCTTCAAACTCATCATATCTATAATATTGAAAAGGGAAGCTAATTGAAAAAGTTTTGCCCTCACTAAAAAAGATTAATCGTGACATTTTGTCGATTCGAAGAAATAAATAAGTCCCTGTTGTCCGAGCATAAGCAATGGGTTCACTATTTAAAATAAATCTTGTTGCATAAAGTAGAAGCTTTAAAATATCCTGTTTAGTTCGATATGCTTTATTAAATATATGATTTTTATGAAAATCAGATAATTGATAAGTATTTAATAGCATTGAACTTATCTCAATTTATTTTCGAAAGAAACAAATAATTTTACCATCTCATCGAGACTATCAAACTCATATTCGTAGCGATCATCCTTAAGCACAACTGCTTTTACTTTTTCAATAATGGAATCCCATAAATTTGGGGGGACTTTTAAATTTTTCAACATTTGAATTATTTGATCATCCAAAGAAAGTTTCGCTTTAACACTTCCTATTGATGCTTTGATTAGTTCAACTTCTTGATCTGATGGAACGGTTACTTTAAGAACACCTTCTTCATCAATATTTCGTAATCCAATTTCAAGCTTTGGATAAAGACTTTCATTTAGACTTTTTGAAAATAGTAAATAGGTTTTAATAAATGAACGTGTCAAAATCATATATAAGCCGTTTCTTATAGTACGGCTATTTGAAATATTACTTACATGACATATGACAAAGGGAAACTCTAAACCCTTAACATGATTACGTGTACTTAGAAATAATTCATCTGGTTTATCATTGCGTGTATCATATGCTTTATTAACTCTCAGACCTAACATTTGATTAATTGCTAACTCTAAATCTGCCATTAGATCATATGAGCTTTTATCTGTTTCGGTAACAATAATTGCAATATCATGTGGTTGAACTGTTGGATTTTCTTCCTGTATTTTTTTTATCAAATTAATTGTTTGTTCAATTCTTGAAGTTGGCTCATTATAAAAATCAGAACAAGGAACTAGCTCAATACTATTGTTATTTTGAAGATCTTCGAAACGTCGTAATGGATCTCTAGATAAAATTAATTGATCTTTTTTCCTAGCAACATTGTAACCACAGAGTTCCCATTCTGGTTCACTTAACCACTGTAACTTTCTCTCCTCAAATAGCCCCATCCCTAGTCCATGGGCAAACATTAAAGTTTTAGGGTCAGTTCTATAGCACTTACTTAGTAGAAAATCTGGAACAGTATCAGGATCCTCAGAAGAAAAAATATTTTGAAAAATATCACCTGCTATATAAACCATTTTTTTAGTAACTTTCTTACATAGTTCAAAAAAACTATCAGGAAAATCTTGGCTCTCATCTATAAGCATATAATCAAAAGCAAAATTCTTTGTTTCAGAAGTATCCTCTAAATTAGCTAATGCAAAGGAACAAGCTCTTGAAAATGACATTGAATAACGATTAAATGTATGGAATGGTATATTGTAATGTGAACATATATATCTATAAGCTCCAGAATTCACATCTGAACTACTTCCCCATGCATTAACACACCATAATCGATCATTCCATTGAATTTGTTGTTCTACTTTCATAAAATCAAAAAACTCAGGTATGCGTGATCTTAAACTAGCAGCCAAAATTTTATTGTGGCATGTAAACATGATCTTATTTTTTTCATTACTTATATAAAGCTCTTTAAGCTTATGAAGTAATAACTCAGTTTTTCCAGTACCTGATAACCCCTGAATTCGTACTACAGGTTGATCCAATTTTTCATAAATAAATCTAGTTTGTTGCCCATCAAACAATAAGATTTTTTGTTTAACCGTATCTAGAATTGTAGAAGGCGTATCTAGATTTAACTTGCTAGCATTATTTATACTGCCTGTCAGTAGAGATATTATTAATTCTAATCTTCTCTGATCAGCAGATAGCTCTATATAGTTACTTTCAAAAATATCAATTAACACTTCCTGTGTGATTTCAGATGTAGATAAGTCTATAGAAGTGACTAGATTCGATCTCCACTCACGTGGTCGACCAATTACATCTTTATATTTATACTTATTAGATATAGAGGCTAAATCTTCAATAAAATCATCACAATAAGTCTGAAAAATTCGTTCATCTTCACCAAGATTTATGAACATAAGTTTATATTTAGGTGATAATATAATTAAAGCATTGGAAATATTATATCCTTCACTTGCTTCACCAAGTGGTGACTGGATTAAATAAATTTGCTTATTATAAGATTGACTAAAAATAGCTAATTCATCTGAAATATTATTACTTTTAACTGTAGTCGAATTGAGCTGCTTAAAAAAATATTCATTAGTCATGTAAAAACTCATTACTTAATTTCATGAATAGTTGCCTCATTGTAGATTTATATACTGGCAAGTACTCAAAAATAAAAAAATATCTTACTATAAATTATTCTCAATTATCTAATATCTAGAATATTTTATTGAATTTTATCATTTACAACACTTTTTATATGAATAATTATTGATTCTATTATAGAAAAGATGAAATTTTTAGTTTTAATTAAAACTTCTACTATATAGAAAGATAAAAAGATCCTAGGAAGAATCTTTTTATCGAAGGCTCATTTTTTCACTAATGGCCGATCTAAAGTTGCTAAATCTACATTTGGCATCTGAGATAGATTATATTGCCACCTTCTGTACTGGTCTATCCATAAAGTTTCTTTTGCTTCAAGTAACTTTTTCAAATGTGAAATTTGGCTTCTCAGCTCTTCATTCTCTTTAATAAGCATGTCAATCGTTACATCCCCCATTGAAGCTATAACAGTCGACTTTGCCTCTCTTAATGTCTTTTTTCTAAAATTAAAAGCCTGCTTTACAGGTTCATAACTCATTAAGGTAAATTTAGAAATAGAGGGCTTATCTAATGCTCTAGCTACTGACACTGCAAAAAGATCCCAAGTTAACTTACCTGACCATTTATTCAGAATGTTCTCAATAATTTTCATTTCTTTTACATCAATTAACTTATGTTTCATAAGCCATCTTGCAATAATGCTAAGAATGAACTCTTTGATTCATTCACTATTTGTTCAGACATGGGATTCTTTTCGTCTACCGTATTTATTAAATTTTGTTCGCCGAGTGCAATTTTTGTCAGGCTAACATCTAACTCTTCTGGAATACGAAGTATCAAGCCATCAGGTAATTGATCATCTTCTAAATATTTAAGCAATGTCTTAATAATAGCGAGTTTTTTACCATGGTAAACTAACCAAGCATTTGCACCATAAAAGCCTTCCTGCGTGGCAGCAGCAGCTCGACTCAATTCATTTTGTACAATCTCTTCTAGCTGCCTGAGATGTTCAACATTCTTTGGTAATCCTTTTACACAAGCATGTTCTTTACAACTTATACATTCACCTGCTTTAGTGCATGGTGTCATTGTCCAGTCATGCTCACAATAGCCATATCCAGAAACTTGTACCGTTCCAATTCTGTTTTTACGCCCTAGCATTTCAAAAGTCACAGGTACATTAACTTTGACAGCTTCCAAAGCGGTTGTACCATCTAAGCTTTCTAATCCAAGCTCTAAAAGTTTTCTAGATTCCTCTTTAAATTCACTCATTGGGCGTAAATCATAAGCACGGTTATCTTCAACTCTTGAACGTCCAGCAAACATAGCTAGATCAAGAGAATCCATCTCGCCACGTTCTGCCATCGTGGATAACCATACTCTAATTTGATGGGAAGAAATAACTATCTCCCCTCCATCTTCATTTCGAATTCCTAATTCACTGAATAAAGAATGCATACCAGGGACTCTCTGATGTATTGCACCTAAAGCATCATTTAATAAATTCAAGTTTGGACATTCAAAACTGTATTTTTTGGGTTTAAAATCGTTATGAAATTCATTTTCTCTTATTAAGCAGAGCAAATCATGAATTGGCTGATTTACTTCTGGGATTTGAGGCCACTTAGGAAACTTCCTACTGTACTTCTGAACAGTAAATTTAGCTAAATCTCTGTAAGTCAAATATCTTTTAACATCTACCAAATTTTCGACCCATTTTTGTTTATATAGTCTTTTGATAGTATTGATGTTAATAGATATCGTATCTTGACCTACGGAACTATCCTTTAAATTAAATGCAGCAGCAAACTCTGCAACTTTAAGTGGCGCATCTTCATCGTGTTCCTTAGATGTTATACAGCCATCATGCCGATAAAATTGGTTAGGTGTTTCAATAGCCCATTTGGCAGCTTTCCTCGCAGGCTCTCCAATCTCAATTAGTCGCTTAACAGCTTCCTTAACTGTAGGTGCTATTAACGGATGAACAGGCTTGGAAATAAAGCCTCCACCTTTTTCAGCCTTCCATCGAATATAAAGAATTGTTGTTTCTTTATCCTCTAACTGCTGAGTTTCCCCATTTCTCACTTTTTCACAATGAGTTTCTTCAAATAAACAATCTACAGTTAAAAAACTTAATTCCCCACCACGGCTAGGAGCACACATCAGTAAGACGGCTTGAGCTGAATAAAATTTTTGATAAGCTGTTTTTGCTAATCTGAATGCATCAGCTAATGCGGTTATTTCAAAGCTTGTTAATAATCTATCTTCTTGCCATTTTCTGTCTTCTTCTGATGTACCTTGTGCTTTATTTCCAGGTCGCTTCCATGGGTTTTTCCAGACAGGAATAGTTATATTAATTTTAAGAAGTCGCAAATCTTCTAAAAATTTTTCTAACATTTGCCCATAGCGGTATCTAGTTGACTCAGAACTACGTTCATAAATACTCTCAGTAATCTTTCTTAATACAATCCCATCAAGTAGTAAAACGTCTGCCTTGGAATAAACAAAAAGTAGTGCATCATGACAAGCCTTCAGTACCATCATCATATTGCTAGGATTTGTTGCATTCCATGTTTGGCTGTCTCTTACGTACGCTTTAGCAAAGTCAATAAATGGTGGTTCCATAGGCGCACCAGTCTTTCTACCTTTTTCGACAAGTCCAGTAAACTCCATAGATTGAGCACGACCATTAGCTAATCGATGTTTCCAATTTGAGCTGCTGAAACTACCTTGATCCTCATAAATAGTTAACTGATTCTTTGCCCGAAAAATGAAATCATTTAAGTTTTTTTGACAATCTAATTGATGTTTGGGTACAAATGGAATGACTTCACTCATGCTCTTATTTCCTCCATTTTAATGCGCTTATCGCAGGCATCTAAAATGGCTTTTACACGAGATAATTGTAAGTCATAAGACTTTATAACCAATTCGCTAGCACCATCTTTATGTCGTTGTTCAATTTCTTCTAGTAAATCTAAAAATAACTCATCCCAAGGTGCATAAAGTAAAGGTTGAAATTGATCACATAGCAAACATGCCTTCATACCTGCTTGACATGATGGAGAACCTCCACAATTACCAATCTGTTTATTGTCCCCTTTATAAATTCTGCTAGTAATATCTTGACCTCGTATAGCTTCTCTTTCACCTTTTATCAATCGACCCTCGAATTTAGTGGCTAAGAAAGTCATTGGATCATTTATGTGTTCAAAGATACGTAGGGCTAATTCATGTGTATGGGCTGTATAAACTTTCAATTGCTGAGTATCTGAATGATCCATTAAATACGCCATTTGAACTCCCGTGATTCCATGTCGAACCAAGTTTGTTGCACGTGTTCTTCTGCATCGTACTGGAGTAAAGTGAATATAATCTGATGTTCTTTCAGAAATAGCATCACACTTTCGAGACAAGCTGGTAGTCAAGATATCAACATCTTTGATTGAAGCGTGAAAATAATCAGGTGTCATCTTCAATTTTTCACGAAATAGATCTAACGAATTGATCACTTTAAATTTATTAACATTTAAAAAAATGGGAAGCTCTTTTAAATCTTCTTCTGTTAACTCAGGTATGTATTTTTTAACTTTTTGCTTGTTCTGCTCAATTAAATTTTTCAGAACTAAGTACATGTCCTCACTAACACATATTGATCGTGATTCTCCTCTAAACTTACCACCTCTTTGTTTAGCTCTAGGAATTTCAAGCTCGTATTTTAGACCTTCAACACCCGTTTTAGTTGTTAGATCAACTGCTCTTAATGCTCGAATTTGATTAGGTCGGCGTGCTGTGGAATAAATTGTATAAAACCAAGCAAACTCTTCTAAACTAATTAACTCACTTTTGAATGCATTTCCCGCCCACACTAACAATGATTGTTGTTCAGTTAATGTATATGGACCTGTATAAGGACAGTGGTGAGTAACCGCCTTACCTTTGGTATTTCCTGCTAATACAATCTTATCAAGAACTTCCTCAATGTCATTAGTTAAACCATTAAATCCCCAAGAGATCCAATTGCGCAATAGAGCACGAATAGTTCCTAATTTATATTCATCTTCTTTACATAAACTAGCTTTAATATTCAAAATTAATTCAGGTGTAATAAGTCCACCGTCATACATATCTGTATCTAGCAAGTATCTTCTAAAATAACTCCAACAGTTCTTTGTATAATGAGCTGATACTTCCTCAGCTAATCTAGCAATTGTTAAACGGAAACCCTTAAGCACTTCAGGATGGATTTTTTTATTTACAATATCCCAGTTTAGTATCAATGAGTTATCTAAAGACCAAAGTGAATCAAAAAAATTAAATTTATAACCAGCCTTACTTAATCGTGTATCGAGATAGAATTCAGCAATATCTGAATAATCCTGTATCATTAAAACTCTCCGATATCTAAATGTTGATCAATTCTATTTTGTTCATTTTTTAGCAGTTTCTCTGCTTGTTCCTTAGTATGTCTCAAGTTATAAACCGAGGCAGAAGTAGCACTACGATGCCCATTTAAATACATCCTTTGCTCTATTTCCTTTTTTTCCGAAATAACATCATTTAGTCTGCCTTCCTCTACTGCTAAAGCATTGTTTGTATCAATAGTTTTAGAAAATCTATTATTAAAATTATGTCTAAAGCTGTGTTTGGTTATAGTTCTAGATGTAGAAAAACCATTCTTCTTAATAAAATCTGCTAATTTTTCACTAACAGCCACTTTCTCTACCATTTTAGAAAATTGAATTAGTGACAATGGATCCCCTTTACTTTTTCCTTTATTTGAAACAAACAAAAAACTATGTGATTTTGTATTAGGTATTTCTCTACGCTCATATAAAACATAATTTCTAAGTTCATTAGATAGTTTACGTGAGATAGGAATATCTCTTTCTTCAGTTTTTGCATTTGGTTCGAATCTACGCTTTGTATCTTCGGGATCGTTATGCCTCCTTCTCACTTGAATTGCTGAGTCCAAAAAATCAATATCTGCAATCTTCAGCTGTAATATTTCACCAGTTCTCATACCTGTTTCATACAGCACTCTAAACAATAAATAATTTCTAGTTCTAACAGCAGAAGTAAATGGATTCATTGGATTTTCTAAATTAACAATCCTCATGATCTCATCAAAGACTTCGGGAGGAGGTGCCTTCCTATCAGGATCATTTATTTTATTTTTAGAACTACGTCCTTTACTCTTTTGATTCAGAATATTGCTTTTAATTTTAGATATCTGATCTAGATAAGAGGAAAAAGAAGGCTTGGATCTTAAAATATTAATTGCCAGGAATTCAAAATATTCTGCAAATTCACGAATTCTACCTATTTGCTGCTCTACGCCCACTATTGGATCAGGAACTTTACCTATAGGGGCTATAAACTTAATTAAGTTATCATTTCTCGTTTTTTTCAATGAGGCTCTTAAATTTCTTCTAGCAGCTTTAGATGTTAATTTACAGTGATATCCAATCTGATGAAGTTCATTCGCCCTAAATAACTCTTCATCCAATATCTTATTATGATTATTGGCTATACGAATTATCTTATCTGATAAACGTTCACCTGCGATTTGCTCCCAAATATTGATATGAACCAAGTTGTTTAAATGCGCTCTTTGAGTAGCCTGAGTCTGAGACCTCACTTTAGTAATCATATAGAGTGTAGTCCAAAAATCAGGAATACCCTCTTCATTAACTAACAAAGTAAATCGTTCACCACTTTGAGCAATACAATTTTTTCGATACAAAGTACGTTCCATGCATAAAATTTTCTATTCACACCCTATTAAACTAGCAGAAAAAATTAAAAAAATCATTTATTTTTCAATATCTTAAACAAATGAACATGTAACTAATATAATATTTTTATTTTAAAATAATGAATAGCCATCGATTTTGTAGATACCTTTTAGTTAGATAAAATGGCTAATTAACGAGGTGTTTATGAAGGATAAATGTCCCTGAATAATTCAAAATTGAAGCTATAAATAAATTACTGAAAAATGGAAAATTCAGTCATGAGCTAGACTATTTAATGGTTCTTTAATCCAAGCTGGCAAACTCGCTTTTTGAAGTCTACGAAACTCTCTTGGCGTTAATTGTAATTTGATCTTTTTAACCACTTCTATATTCACATATCCACGGCCAAGATAATGTAAAGCTGAGATTGCTATCCCTATATTGGTTCCAGCGTACTGAAGTAATTGGTCATTATTGGTATGCAAAAATTTAATTCGAGCTCCGCCAATTTCTATTTTTCTTGAAAACCATTCGTATGAAATACTTTAGCCATTGGCATTTGAGTACTTAAACCCAATCTATTACATGCTAATGCGCCATGCATTTGAATGATTTCATTATTCTTTGCAGAGATAACTTTAAACGCCTGATCTATATTAGGTGGAAGCATTCTACCCTTCAAGATTCCGCTAACTTCTGGCTTATAGTAAATACCATTATAGATACGACGAATTGAGCCTTCCTCAATTAAACGGGACAGGGTTCTTTGCACAGCTTGTTTAACTTCCAATTCAATTGAAAGATCCTCGGCGGTAAAAACACGACCTTTAGGAAAACCTGCAACTGTTTGACGCACACTTCCTGAAATAGTATTTGATAAATTCACTGGATCTACTTCAACATACTAAAAGATATTATATTTACTAAATTCTACAGTTTTTTTGTGTCCAAACTAAAGCATACGACTCATAGACTTTTAGACAACATTTTTGTGCTGAATGGAATATATAATGTTGTTTCTGAATATTTTTTAGTAGCTAAAAAAGTTAAAAAGAAAATTTGTAAAATAAAAGAACTAGCACTTGCAGATGAATTTCATTACATCTAGATATTGCCTAATCGAATTAAATTCGATGCGCATCTCGACGAGATGAGCCCAGAAGCATTGGAACAGCATCAAAATGAGACTACCTCATCTCTAGGATACTGCGAGCAATCCAAGTTTAAAAAAGATAATTCGGTTGAGATTTTCACTTTTATAAGGTACAGGATATTGTACTTTACACACAAAAAAGCATAGTAAGGTACAATATCCTGTACCTTACAATACTAATAAAAACGACCGCAATATACGATCCATCAAATCAAGGTAATAAGTCTTTGGCACTGATTTTCAAAACAGTTGCTATTTCATAGAGCTTTTCGACAGTCAAATTCACTTCACCACGTTCAATGCGACCCATATAGCTCCGATCAATACCACATTGCAATGAGAGCATCTCTTGGGTGATATTTCTTTCTAATCTTTTACTGCGGATTAATTGACCGATTGCTAAAGATAATTCTGTCATTTGAAAGTGACTGCTCAAAAAACAGAAATATCGACAATTGAGGACTATACATCCACGGTTTATAATCCTCACCCTCTTATATATTTGTTTAATTTAAAATGTTTGATTTCAACCTCCCTCTTGATTACCACTTTATTAAAATCTTAAGCAATTATGAAATTAAGAATTGGGAAGCAAAAAAGTTTTGGTCCAAGTTTGAAATTTCTGAAAGTTATAGTCGCTTTTTGTTATGCCAAAGGACATACATGGGTATAAAAATATTGACTAAGCATGGTTATTTATCTGTTATGCCATCTCCAATGAACCAAAAGGTATTTTTGTATAGCGAAACAGAAAAACTTAAAGAGTTTAGAATGCAATTTTTTAAAAAAAATTATGAACAAATTTTTATTTCTCATAAAAAAGAAATAAGTAAACGATTAGAGTTTTTAAATTTACAAAATGAATTTTCTAAGGAGCTAATATCTTCCTATCCAGGATTAACTTCAGAAATTAAAAAATATCAAAACAATATTGAGAGTGGTATCAAAAATTGTGAAGCAAAAATATTAACCTTGAATGATCTAATTAAGGTTATTTAAATTATATAAAATCAGAAAGAACATCTTGGATTGTTTGATGAGTTTTTCTATCAATTAATTTTGCAGACATACCTAATTCTAATGGTTTCTCTACATCTAAATGCGGATGATCGCCTATAAATAGCGTATCACTCATTTGGCATCCTACTCTTTCAATCAAAATATTGTATATCTGAGTATTAGGTTTAATTTCACCAACTTCATAACTCAATATACTTACATCAAAATATGGGAGTAAAGAACTTAGCGCCTCACCATATGGTTTAGCTAAGTTAGAACATAAAGCTAATGTAAATCCTAATCTCTTTAACTCCATTAATGCAGGTATTACATCTTCATAAACTTTAATTGTTTGTAATTCAAACTCTAGATCCTCGCGAAGTTCTTGGAGTAGAACTTCTGGAATTTCTCTTCCAAAAATTTGTGCTAGTTCAGCGAAGTCAACATAATTTGACATAATCACTGAAGCATCATTTGATTTAGGCTTTCGGCCATTATCTTTGAGCCATTTCATTAATTTTAGATAAGGTGATCTACTTTGCCCAATTTGCATAAGTGTACCAAAGGCATCAAAAGCAATAACTTTAGGAGGATTATTTCTGGAAATCATAGAATCAATTTAATAAAAACCTACTTAATTGTAAGCAATATAAATAAATTTACCAGCAATTGAATAACCACCCATCTCATAGACACTTTTAATCCAAAATCACCTAAAAGGTGTCTACAAAATCGGTGGCTATTCACTTTAGAAGTTAGGATATGAAGCGAATGTTATACGGTCGAATTAGAAATTTCTTTTTGATTACTTAATAAATTTTCAATCCACTCAACAAATTTTATTAACTCACTTTCACTGTTCCATTCCTCCAATGGTCTGATCATAGTCAGGCTGTATGAAAGCTTTAATAAAGTATCAAGTTGCTCATTATCCTTAATACCCAATTGATTTAGATAGTGACTACATAATTTAGCAAATGCTGAGATCCACATTGAAACAGTGAGAGCATCATTCCATCTTGACCAGTTTGAAGTACTTGCAAGGGGTTGTTGAATAATTCTTTGTTGATTTACAAGAATAATCCTAATGTCATTCAAGGAAGATAATTGAAATGAAGAGCTACTATTTGCCCATAAATAAGCACAAATATTAATTAGATTTCCTTCTCTTTCTGAATTAAAAATCAATGAATGCTTGGGTTCTTCTAATTTAAATATTTCAATAAAGTCTTTTAGCCAAATACACCAGGCATCATTAAAACTAATACGTTTATTATCCAATAATGGCTGAATAATATCTTTAAATAGCCACATACCAGACCAAGTAAGCTTGTGCATGTGACCCCTTGCAGCATCTATAAAAGTTACTAAATCTTCATAAGGAATTTGCTCTGGGAATGTTTTCCATAACTCATCTAAAATATTTTTATAAGCATCCAAATAATTAGTTTTTTCACTATTTCTATTGAGAATCCATGCAAGAAAATGCAATTTCTCAATATACTTAAAATTAGATAGCTTATCACTAATTGTAGTAAGATCAGATGATGAAAGAATAGCCTGCTCAAGAGCATTCCAACCTAACCACTTAAACAACGCTATTTTACTTGCCATTAATACATTTAAATTTTCTTCTGATATAGAATGAAATTCAAGACTTAATGAAATTTCGCTAACTATTTGACCAAGCAAAGATAATTCAACTATATTAGTTGAATTAAAATCTGTTACTAGTTCTTTCTCAGCTATATCAATGAGTAACTTCGGTTCGTATTGCCATAGATATTTGATAGTATAAAATTCAGCCCAAGTTAAAGCACTATACTTTGTTGATTGGAAAAAATGTCGCACCCAAATTGAACTTTGAGTTAACTCTACTAGTGTTTTTCTAAAGTAAATTGGGTCAATTACTGAAACTTCACTATCATCATTAAGATGATTTCTTTGAAATGAGTTTGACAAAAATTTTGAAAGGAACAATAAAAACTTACGTTCAAACTTCAACTTTTCTAAATTAGAATCACCAGTTATTGTACGGGCTAATATTTCTCCTATAATTTTCCATGTCTCCATAAAATCAGCAAGTTCACCATCAATTTCAGTTAAACAAAGAAATAATCCTTCGTCTGGTAAATCATGGAGTGATTCATTTTGAATCAAACCTAATTCATTCATTTTTTTTATTAAATTATCACCAGATAAACCTTTCAACACTGGTTGCTTTAGCCATACATTTAATATCTTTCCAGCCAACTCATTATTCAAAAAATCTAAAGGCTCATATGTTTTTGTATGTGTAGATATATTTTTTGAATCAAAAAGCATAGTAATAGGACTACTATCATCTTCTAAATCTGATGAATTATTTAATCTTTTTATGAGATCAAAAGTATATTGATTAGTTTTATAAAGAACATCCGTTGGAATAGGAGTAATCAGTAAAGGATAATTTTCCGTCGCCTTCTGAAAAGAATTTGACAAATGATAGCCTTCAATTGGTAGTCCATTATCGTTCATGACCAAAATATATCTGTCATGTAAATAACCATCCTTTAACCCGTAAATTTTAATTTTTTTCTTTTGTAGTATTTTTCTATTTTGCTCACAGTTGGCTATTAAATTATCAATCCCTATTTTTATAACATTATCTGTTTTTCTACGCTTGGGTGTATTAGGATCCGATAGCTTTGGAAGACTACGAAAAATTGAATATTCAGCACTTGGTGAAGCATACAGAGTTAACAAACCTAGCCCAACATCCTCAAAATAAGGATCGAAAATAGTAATATGTTTACTATTATGTTTCGCTATTAACTCTTTAAACCATTCAACAAATTGTAATCTCCCCTCACCATCACTTTTTCCCCACTGAAGAAAAAATCTCCCACTTGATTTAGGAGGATTTAGCTTCTGAAATATTGATTTTAAATTCTGATTTTCTTCAACCCATGGATCAATTACATCCTCCCTTATACGGCTTTCTGAGATATCAGCACTCTTAGATGGGGCTAGAACTGCCGCTAAACGGTCACTCTTTTTTGAGTTAACTGTTTTTTCAAGCCAATCAAATTTTACAGAATTTGATTGATTACGAATAACTTGCATCCGTAAATTAATTTCTTTTAAATAGGTAATCCCCCAACTGCAACATAAATATCCTTCGGCAAAATCATTCTCCTTAAAACCAAAAATATCAATTTTTGTAGCATCAGTAATTTTGAATATTTTTTCGTCTAAATCAAAATAGTATTGAAATACCCCATTTCCCATAGATTGAGCTAAAACGATTTTTGAAAAATAAACTTGATTATTATTCTCACAGATTAAATGAAACTGAAATTTATCAAAATTAGGAATCTGACTTGAATTGAACTTAATACTTAATCCTTTATATTTAGTTCTTTCTATAGTAAGTAAATTTTTGTCTTTATCATCTAATGTTGGAAATACCAAAAATTCGATTTCACCTAATCTATGGATATCAACGCCACCAAAGTCCATACCTGTATCTTCTTTAAGTCTCTTGAGAACTATTGAAGCAAGATTGCGGCTATAACTATTATCAAAATAGAATAGTAAACTTTTACCAGTATTACTTACCGCAGCACTTAAAGCTCCTGCACTACCGTGTGGACTAAGTAGTAAATTGGGGAGATACGAGTCACGATTGACCAGATAAATCACAGGTCTAAAAATTGGATTCTTATTTATTAGAATTGTATTGCCGTATTGTTTACTTAATTTTTTTGGGATCTTTAAATTTAAAGCTTCACTAATAGCATTAATAGATTGACCTGTACAAATCATCCTAAAAAGATCACTACATAGAGAGCTATCTATATATAAATTCAATTGAGTAACACTAGCACGAAAATTATCGATACTTTGAGAAGTATCCTTATCACTAAAGGACCAACTGTTATTAAAAAAGCTGTATGGAACCAAACGCCCGTATACTATTCGGTTCTCTACAAGATCGTCTTTTTTTATTTGTAGTATCCACAGTTGTAAAGCACAAGGTTTACTTTTTAATAAGAATAATCTTTGTAGGCGACTATCTTCTATTAAGTCGCTCAATTGATAAGACATAAGTTACCCTTTATTCTATTTAAAATAAATAAAGCAAGAATAACAATATGTTTATAAATTTAATATACTTTAAAATTCATAATGTTAGGTATTTATGAAGTTTATTTTTTCACTAATGGGCGATCTAAAGTGGCTAGATCTACATTTGGCATCTGAGATAGATTATATTGCCATCGTCTGTACTGGTCAGCCCATAAAAGAGCTATAAAGTTTTTACGGTGTAAGTCAGACATACTTAAGAACAATAAATACAATATTTTATATTGTATAAAGTTATTTTTTATAAAATACAAATTTATTAAAGTAAAAAAAATAAGAACCCAAACTAAATCAGGTTCTTATTTCATATTAAATACAATATTTAGTTATTGTATAGTCTAGAACGGTAGATCATCATCTAAATCTGCCGGTGCAGCCGCTGCTGGCGCTGGTGCAGGCTGTTGTTTTGACGCAAAACCACCCGGGTTGTTGTTGCCATAACCACCACCCTGATTGTTTTGGTTGTTATAACCGCCTTGGTTATTGTTGTTATTGTTATAGCCGCCACCTTGGTTATTATTAAAACGGGGTTGGTTAAAACCGCCGTTGTCTGCACCTTGTTCACCTTGCTGACGGTTGCTGTCCAGCATTTGCATTTGTTCACCACGAATTTCCGTAGTATAACGTTCTTGACCGCTTTGATCTGTCCACTGACGCGTACGCAATGAACCTTCAATATAAACTTTAGAACCCTTACGTAGATATTGCTGTGCAATTTCACCTAGGCGGTTATGTAACACAATACGATGCCACTCAGTTTGCTCTTTACGCTCACCGGTATTTTTATCAGTCCAGGAATCGCTGGTTGCAATCGAAAACTGAGTAAGAGAACCACCATTTGGAAAGGTTTTTGTTTCAGGATCTTTACCTAAAGTTCCAACTAAAATAACTTTATTAACACCACGCATCAGACGTACACTTCCTATTTATTTCTGTATTTTACTTTATAAGAGTTATGCTTAAATGGCTACCTCTTTACCCAACAACTGCGTTAAATCTTGTCGCGCAGCTTCATCTATAAGCTGTTTATCAATTTTAACATAAGCAAATTGCTGATCGGGCATTACCACAACCTCTTCAATACCACGAATTGCCAAAAGTTGAGAAGTCCACTCATCCGTTTGTTTCGCCTCTGGTAAAGGCAATACCAATGAGGAAAGATAACGAGGCTGGGCTAAACCAAAGCTGATCAATAACCAGACAATTGCGAGTGCTGCCAAGATACTCCAACCCATTGAAGTATTATTTAGTAACAAGAGTTGACCACCAATCATGCCACCAAAAAATGCACCTAAAAACTGGCTACTGGCATTCACACCCATCGCAGTTGCTTTGGACTGAATCGGAGCCGATTTGGATAACCACGATGGCAATAAAGCTTCCATCACGTTAAAGGCTATAAAGAAGCATCCCAAACCTACCAGTAAAATATATTTGGACTCATAACCAAAAATCAGTACCAGCAAGCCTAAAATAATACCGCCAATCGCAGTCAGGAAAATACCGCGCATTTTGCGATATTTTTCCGCCAAAATAATGCTCGGGAAAGCGAAAAACAAGCTAATGATCAGCAGTGGCAAATACACCAGACCATGACTGGCCAATGGAATATTGGCAAACTGAATCAGTTGCGAAGGCATATATACAAACATCGCGGTGAGCAATAAATGCAGCGCAAATACCGAAACATGCAGACGGTTTAAATCGCCCATCTTCAATACCTGTTTTAGTTGCGCGAGATAACCTTGCTGGTAATTTTTATGATGACGGGTCACTTTCGGAACCAAAAGCAACATCGAGATTGCCGCCAGCCCCATAATGGTCGTGACCCAAAACAGGCCGGAAATTCCCACCAGACTGGTTAGCCAAGGCCCCAGACTGAAGGCCACCATAAAGGACACACCAATACTCATACCCATCACAGCCATGGCTTTGCTGCGCTGTTCTTCACGAGTCACATCGGCCAAAAGTGCCATCACTACTGCTGAAACCGCACCACCACCGGCAATGGCACGCCCTACAATTACGCCATAAATGGTTTCAGACATTGCGGCAATTGCACCACCCAGTGCAAACAGCAACAAGCCCAGAATCACTAAAGGCTTACGGCTAAAGCGGTCTGCCAGCAAACTAAATGGAATTTGTAAAATGGCCTGAGTTAAACCATACACCCCGACTGCCAAACCAATCAGCGTAGGTGTAGCCCCTTGATATGACTGTCCTGCTACTGAAAATACAGGAATAATCATGAACAGGCCCAACATACGCAGTGCAAAAATACTGCTTAAGGCAAAGGTTGAACGGCGTTCTAAAGCATTCATCATATCAATTGGCTTGGATCTATAAGTTTCATTTCGATGGATTATCCTACAACATTCATTGTTACAGATGCTGATTTATTCAGGAATGAACCACCATAAAAAAGGGCACATTTTCATGCGCCCCTATTGTACTCGGTTTTCTTAAAAAACGATTAACCGATTCGTTCTTGACGTTTGCTATATTGAATGGAGGCAATAACTGCCCATACAATAAAGGCTACACCAATTAAACCGGTGACCACTTCAGGCACATGCACGCCAGTACCACTTGCCAGCATAATCAGGGCCAAGGCACCAATCGCATAATGTGCACCATGTTCAAGGTAAACGTAGGCATCCAATGTACCTTTCTCTACCAGGTAAATAGTCATGGAACGCACGAACATGGCACCAATCGCAAGACCGAGCATAATGATCACCACATCTGAAGTAATGGCAAAAGCACCGATTACACCATCAAAACTGAATGATGCATCCAGTACTTCCAGATAAATAAAACCGCCAAAACCGGCTTTAATCACGCCTGTTGCAGCACCACTAGCATCATGACCGACCGCATTGCCCTGTTCATCAATTTCAGGTTCACCGCCTAACAGGTGGCTCAGTACTTGAACCCCAATGTAGATCACAATCCCCCAGATACCGGCCATAGTTACGGCTAGACGTGTGGCTTGTTCTACATTTGCTGCCATGATCAGCAAGCCAATTAAAGCAAGGAATACTGACATTGCAGGTACGTTGGCCAGATTGGATAAACGCGCTTCAAGCCATCTGAACCAGTGGGTATCTTTTTCGCTATCCAGAAAGAAATTCAGGAACACCAGCAACAGGAATGAGCCACCAAAGGCTGCAATTTCCGCATGATGAGACATCAGCTTTTCCGAATAACTAATCGGATCATTCAGCGCCATACTGACCACTTCCATCATGCCCATGTCCGCAGTCACGGCAACAATTACAATTGGGAAGACTAAACGCATACCAAATACGGCAATGATGATCCCCACAGTCAAGAAAATCATTTTCCAGAAATGATTCCAGCCTCTGAGTACAGAGGCATTCACCACGGCATTATCGAAAGAAAGCGACACTTCCATCACGGCCAGGATGGCAGTAATGGTCAGTGCTGTGAGCATGGTCTTGACACCTGCTTCCGGGCCATGCGTAAAGCCCCAGTATGCAGATATAGCCAGACACACGATCGTAAAAATGATTGAGAAACCAAAATGTTTCATCATGATAGATCGACCTATAAATAGAGATTTATACCGAGTGAATTCGGTAAAACTTACAAAAAGTACTTAAGATTTTATGCGCATAATTATGACGGCTTTTTGATATTAAGCCAAAGTTCTTCGTATGATTTTTTTCGGATACAAATACACTATTTTTTTTGCTGCATATCTTGAGCTGAAAACTCTTGTTATAGTCCCGCTTTCTGTAAATTCTTCTTTTAATATCGACAGGATGATGACGTGAGCTTTTCTCAAGATTTATGGCAGCGAAATTTAGCTTTATATCAAAAAACTTTAGCCTTGCCATTTAACCAGCAACTTGCACAAGGGACTTTGAGCAAAGACGTTTTTAGTCATTATGTCATTCAGGATGCTCACTATTTACTGACTTATGGTCGTGCACTGGCAGTTTGTGCCGCAAAAGCCTTTACTGCTGAGGATGTGATGCAGTTTGCTGATGCTGCAAAAATTGCCATTGTGGTTGAACGCAGCCTGCATGCTGACTTTATGCAGGAATTTGCCATCAGCAAAGATGAGTTTAGAACCACGCCACTCACGCTGGCTTGTCACCACTACACTTCATTTTTAACAGCCACTGCTTGGTCAGAAAGTTATCCTGTAGTTTTGGCTGCATTACTGCCCTGTTTCTGGATTTATGCCGAAGTAGGCAAAGCGATTGTCCAACATTCCATTCCGAATAATCCTTATCAGGCCTGGATTGATACCTATGCAGGTGAAGAATTTAATCAGGCAGTCGATCAGGTGATTGCCACGATTGATAAAGTTGCGGCACGTTGTGATGCCGATACCCTGGAAAAAATGCATCATGCCTATACTACGGCGGCCAAACTGGAATGGCTGTTTTGGGATAGTGCCTATGATCAACGCCAGTGGTTGGGTTTGGATGAATAATTATGTGAAACCCCATTACCATGCCGCTTGATCCTTCTAAACGGGTTTTTCCAGTCTACCTTTGATTTGACCTGCTTTTCTTTCGAGAAAAGCAGGAAAATCCTTGCCATCTGCAAAATCCGGCAATATCCCACGCTTATCTAATTTTTTACAAAAAATTCCAGCTTTAGAATATCGTTTGCTTAGAGGAAATTCACCGCCATTAAGGCCAGCAGTGCAGGCAATGCCTGAATATAAATAATTTTTTTACTTGCAGTGAGACCGCCATAAATCCCAGCAACCAGCACACAGCCCAAAAAGAAATTCGCCAGTGCAGTCGCATAGCTTGCAGATGCAAGCAGCGACCAGATCAGTCCTGCCACTAAAAAGCCATTATAAAGTCCCTGATTTTGTGCCAGCACTTTGGTGAGTTTTGCCTTTTCCGCAGTATTGCCAAAAGCTTTCATGCCTGACGGCTTATCCCACAAAAACATTTCTAAAATTAAAATATAGAGATGCAACACTGCAATCAGGGCAATAAGAATTTGTGCAATCATCATGAGATTTCCATTTTTTATTCTTTAAAGGATATTTTGCATTTTAACGATGAATCGGTCGAAATACTGAATTTCAATATTTAAATGTATGACTTGCAGGTGCAGAGAAAGACCATTGTCATGCATTGAGTTTCAATCCTTGACCAGTCCGACACAGACTGACGTTTTATTTTTATTAAATAAAGCTTGAACATTTTTCATGCGCTATCATATATAAGTTTTTGATGAATTTTCTAGGATCATTGCATGAGCCAAAGTCACATCCGTATTCGAGGTGCACGTACCCATAACTTAAAAAATGTGTCACTCGATATTCCACGCGACAAGTTTGTGGTGATTACGGGGCTTTCGGGTTCAGGTAAATCATCCCTTGCCTTTGATACCTTATATGCTGAAGGTCAACGCCGTTATGTGGAATCACTTTCTGCCTATGCACGCCAGTTCCTTTCGCAAATGGAAAAACCTGAAGTCGACTCGATTGAAGGTTTAAGTCCTGCCATTGCCATCGAGCAGAAATCGACCAGTCACAACCCGCGCTCAACTGTGGGAACAATCACGGAAATTTACGACTATTTACGTCTGTTGTACGCGCGCGTCGGTACACCCTATTGTCCTGAGCATGATTTGCCCATGGTGGCACAGACCGTATCGGAAATGGTGGATGCGGTTAAAAGTCTGGAAGAAGGCACAGCCTTGATGCTACTTGCGCCGGTGGTGCGTGAGCGTAAAGGTGAATACAGCAACCTGTTTGAACAGCTGCAAAGTCAGGGCTTCGTCCGTGCCCGTGTCGATGGTGAAATCATTGAAATTGATACGCCGCCCGAACTGGACAAAAAGAAAAAGCACACCATTGAAGTGGTGGTCGACCGCTTTAAAGTACGTGATGACTTGGGCAATCGCATCGCCGAATCATTTGAAACTGCGCTGCGTTTAGGTGGCGATATTGCCATTTTGGCATGGATGAAGGGCGAGCAACCTGAACGGGTATTCTCGGCCAAGCACTCCTGCCCTGAATGTGACCGTGCCGTAGCGGAACTTGAGCCACGGTTGTTTTCATTCAACAACCCTTTCGGTGCCTGCCCGGTATGTGATGGCCTGGGAACCCGTAGCCATTTCAGTGCCGATAAACTTATTCCGAATGCTGAAGTTTCGATTAGCCAAGGTGCGATTCGCGGCTGGGACAGACAGCGTCCCTATTACTACAGCATGATTGAAAAAGTCGCAGCGCATTTTGGCTTTTCTTTAGATACGCCGTGGCATGAACTGGATGCCGACACCAAAAAGAAATTCCTGTACGGAACCGGTAAAGATAAAGTTGATTTAAGTTATATCGATGAGCGTGGTCGTCACCATAAACGTGTGCAACCTTTTGAAGGAATTTTGCCGCATCTGGAGCGTCGTTACCGTGAAACGGAAAGTAATTATGTGCGTGATGATTTAGCGCAATATCTTTCCAATGCCGCCTGTGATGCCTGTGGCGGTTCGCGTCTGAATGAAATTTCCCGCAATGTCCGGGTTAAAGACAAGACCATTGCGCAAATTACCAAAATGTCGATTGGTGATGCTGAAAGTTATTATCAGGGCTTACAGCTTGAAGGTGCCAAAGGCGAAATTGCCGACAAGATTTTCAAGGAAATCCGTGAACGTCTGCACTTCCTTGTTTCAGTGGGTTTGAATTATCTCAGCCTGTCTCGTTCTGCTGAAACCCTGTCGGGTGGTGAAGCACAGCGTATCCGTCTGGCTTCGCAAATTGGTGCGGGTTTGATGGGAGTGATGTATGTCCTCGATGAACCATCAATTGGTTTGCATCAACGTGATAACGACCGTCTGCTTGAAACTCTGGTTCGCTTACGTGACTTGGGCAATACCGTACTTGTGGTTGAGCATGATGAAGATGCGATTCGTGCTGCAGATCATATTATTGATATTGGCCCGGGTGCCGGTGTGCATGGCGGTCATATTATTGCCGAAGGCACCTATGAAGAAATTTTGGCAAATCCTGAATCGCTTACAGGCAAATATCTTTCAGGCAAATTAAAAATTAAAGTGCCGGAAGTTCGCACGCAACCACCAAAACCTGAAGAAAAAATCAAGCTGATGGGTGCGGCAGGTCATAACTTACAGAATGTCGATTTGACCATTCCTTTAGGCATTATGACCTGTGTGACGGGCGTTTCAGGTTCAGGTAAATCGACCTTGATTAACCGTACCCTGTTACCGCTTGCCGCAACGCAATTGAATGGTGCAACCACTTTAACCGCTGAAAAATTCGATTCGATTGATGGCTTACAATTCCTCGATAAAGTCGTGGATATTGACCAAAGTCCGATTGGACGTACGCCACGTTCTAACCCTGCAACCTATACAGGTTTGTTCACCCCGATTCGTGAATTGTTTGCACAAACGCCTGAAGCCAAAGCACGTGGTTATGCCGCGGGTCGTTTCTCGTTTAACGTGAAAGGTGGTCGTTGTGAAGCCTGTGAAGGCGACGGCATGATTAAGGTTGCAATGCATTTCCTGCCCGATATGTATGTGCCTTGCGATGCCTGTCATGGCGACCGTTATAACCGCGAAACTTTGGAAGTGGGTTATAAAGGTAAAAACATTTCTGATGTACTGGAAATGACGGTTGAAGATGCCATGCATTTCTTTGAAGCCATCCCCGTCATTCACCGTCGCCTAGAAACTTTGACTCAAGTGGGTTTGGGTTATATCCGTTTAGGTCAATCTGCGACTACCCTTTCAGGTGGTGAAGCACAGCGTGTAAAACTGGCACGTGAGTTGGCGAAGCGTGATACGGGTAAAACCTTATATATTTTGGATGAACCGACTACAGGTCTGCATTTCCATGACATTGCGAAACTCTTAGATATTCTGCATCAGCTACGCGACAAGGGTAATACCATTGTGGTGATTGAGCATAATCTGGATGTGATTAAAACGGCTGACTGGGTAATTGACCTAGGTCCTGAAGGCGGTGCCGGTGGTGGTCAGATTATTGCTGAAGGTACGCCGGAAGAAGTGGTGAAATCTAAGGTTTCACATACAGCGAAGTTCTTGAAGCCGTTGTTGAAGTGATTTTACAATTTCCCCTCTTGCGGAGCAGTGCTCCTCATCTTTAAAAAGAGGGGAATTCCCTCCTTTGAAAAAGGAGGGTCAGGGAGGATTAAAAAAGCATAAATAGAAAATTAGATTTATTGGGGATAGAATGCAGTTTTCTAAAAGAAATGGATACGCAAGAATTCGAGAGACTATACAAATAGATGCTATAGATCATGATTTAAAGACACGATTATGGTCTCTGCTCGATATATATCTATACTCAAAATATAAAAAGCCATTTATATTCAATCAAAGTAGCCACAATGTTTTAGATCAATTAATTCAAACTTATTGGTTTTCTTTTTTCAAAAAAGCAACAGATGAGATTCCTACCGAAAACAATCATAAAATTAGTGTACTAAAAAGAATTTTTTTAACAGAATTACCATGGTTTAAAATTTATGATTTTATCGAATTTAATATCCACCATTACCCTTTTTTAGACTTTAAAGAATCTTTTATCTCTGAAATAAATAAAGTCCTAATAGATGAAAAATCAGCTTATCAAGTTATCAATGAGCAAATAATTGAAATTACTTCTGAACAAGAAATCCAATCTATTGAAGAAGCTTTCAAAAATACAAATCAATATTCAGGTATTCAACAACATTTGAATCAAGCTCTAAAACTTATGTCAGATCGCCAGAATCCTAATTACAGCAAATCAATGCATGACTCCATTAGTGCTCTGTAGAGGGTTTGGCACGCTTACTGTTAGAAGATGATTCAATGACTTTAGGAAAAGCAATTCCTAGACTTAGAACCAAATACGAATTACATCCAACATTAATGGAGAGCTTGAACAAATTGTATGGTTATACATCTGATGAAGCTGGCATTAGACACGGTTCAGCACAGGAATCCAATTTAAGTTATATAGATGCCAAATTCATGCTTGTTGCCTGCACCAACTTTATTAATTATTTAATAGAAAAAACCAAAGATCAAAACTGAAATCCAATCACATGACCAGCGACATGGATGTCGCCCGTTTGACTGGGGTAGCACGGACGTGCCCTCAGTCAAACAAATGGGTTTTGTCACTTTTGCCCAGTCAAAAGTGAAGCAACGCCTCTACCCAATAAAAAGCAAACCATCGACAAAATATGTGGTTGTGCTAAAAACAACCTTCTCTGTTGATAACGCAGCTTATTTTTATTATCCAGTTTTCATGAAAAAACGATGATTAAGTTATTGCAAATAACTGTTATTCAATCTAGATATGAAGATCCTCAACCCACTCACCCCGCCACTTTATTCTTGCCATTTTCCTTGGCCTGAAATAAAGACTTATCGGCTTTTTCCAGTAATGCCATCCAGGATGCTGCCCCTACCGCAACACCAGCACTGACAGAAACATGGATATTCTCGTTCAATTCAGCGATATACAGTTCAGAACTGCCAATTTCTTGAAGAATTTTATTCGCAATAACCCAAGCATCCTCAAAAGTAGTTTGCTCAATTAAAATCAAAAATTCATCACCACCATAACGAACCACCAAATCTGAAATGCGTACATTAAATTGTAATTTTTCTGCAATCAGTTTAATCACTTCATCACCGACAATATGCCCGAAAGTGTCATTCACATGCTTAAAGTCATCCACATCGAAGATGATTAAACCGGTTTGCTTAAATTGATTCGGCTTATTCTCCAGATAACGAATATATTCATCCAAAGCTAAACGGTTAGACACCCCGGTCAAAGTATCCGTATTGGCAATATTTCTGAGCTGAAATTCCAGCGCATCCCGCTGCTGTAGCACTCGCTTTAAGTCTTTAAGGGCATCCAATAACGTGACTGGCTCAGCAGATAATTGTTCCCGCTCAGTCTCTATAACCTGATGCTGTGCCAGACGAATAATGGTATTTCTGGCTTTAATTAAAGGTATAAAAACATGATTCCGCGCATAGATCATGGTAAAAATAACTGTGACCAAACAAATCAGTGCCACCAATAAAATTAAAATTAATTTTTGCTGGGCTTGTTCCTTCTGGGTTTGAGCCACTTGCACACTGTAATCCAAAACATAGTTTTGAAGATTAACCACCGTTACAAATTTATCGACCATTACTTCAGTCAATTGCGTACCACTGAGTGAATAAGACTGATTGTGCAAACTTTCATTGATCAGGCGAGCAACAATTGGAATGCCTTGATCTAAAAATTGTGCTTTTACTTGCTGATATAAAGCTGAATATTTTGGAATCTTACCTTGTTCAGGTAGTACCGTATTGACCAGCTCCCATAAATAATTGGCCTGATATTGCGTCTGTAACGACCGGGCCAAATTATCCTCAGGAATTTTTTCATTAAAAGTGACCGCGGCCATAACATTCGATGCAGTGCGACCCGCCTGATCACGCAAATCTGCCAGAATTAAAATCAGTGTGTAGTAGTCCGAAACCGAAGTTCCTTTAGCTTCAGCATGTTCCACAACTTGATGTAAAATTTCATCACAGCTATCCCAGGCCTTAAACATTTGCTGAATCGCCTGGTCCAGCTGTTTTGCACTACGCGCAGAGCGTGGTAAAGCACCATAAGCATCGACTGCATTACGACCCTGTACCAAAGTCACTTTTAAATGGGAAGATAATGCCTGAGCCTGAACAATAAAACCTGCTGCATTTAAAATTGCACGAGTTTGCTCAATCTGCAAATCGACTTCTTTTCGATAAACCTCTAATTCTTTTAGATTTGCTTCAAGTTCGTCGGCATTGCTCGACATCACCTTATTGGCCGGTGCTCGTTCCCGGGAAACCTTATTGGCTAAATCTGCCACTGCACGAAGCGCAGAAATTTCAGTTAAAGCCCGGTCCGCTTTTTGATAGCTGTGATAACTACTGACAATTAAAGGAACAGATAAAAATAGAAGAGACAGAATGATAATCATCATTGACCAGAACAGTCGCCGGCTGATATGTTCCGAGCGTAATTTATACATAAATTAATTACTCACCATACATACCAAATGACCTATGATCATACTCAAATTATATATAAATATATTACACGATTTTGATCTAAAAAGAGTTAAAAATTAATCAACATTTTCAAATATTTCCATCCTATCAACCACTTATAATATTTTTTCAAATACAAGTTAAAAAAATCTAAATTCTTTACTAAAGCTTTAAAGTCCAGTGCATATTTGTAGGGTTTCAACTCCATTTTTATTCTTTCCCCAGATAGTAGCAAACCGCTTTTCATTGAGTGCAGTTAAAAACTTTGAATATCTATAAATTGCAGTTAAGCAAGCCATTTAAATAGAAAATTCTGTTTCACTTAAAGATCTCAACAAAATAATGCAGGACTATTTCTATGAAGGCCCCCAATTTATATTGTTTAAATTACATACTTATCTAAATATTGCTACTTGCCTGATAAGAAAATATTTACACATGCCACAAATATGTGCATAATGCACTACATTAGGGCAAATTAAATATATTCCTCAGCAGATTTTTTAATTTTCCCGAAAATTTTGGCGAAAAACCCCAGTTTTCTTTGAAAATTGGGGTTTTTTATGGGTGAAGCTTAATAAACACCCTAAAAAAAATCATATATTTGCACCATATTTGTGCACTATAATTTCATCTATGATGGAATTTTAAAAATTACGATCTCATGGCTAAAAATAGGCTTTAGCTACCGTTTATTATTTTCCATTTCAATTACTGGTTCTGTTTGATCTCAAAAGCAACTGAAATATTTTTTAAACAAAAAAAACCCAACCTTGGGGAAAGTTGGGCATATAAAACAAAAACTTGTTTATGGAGAATCAGATCATCATCACATTATTTCAATGTAGTATGAATTGATAGAGATATTATGTTGAAAATATTAAAATAAGTAAAGCCTATTAAAGTACTATGATTTGAAGTTCATCACAATAATGAAATATTTATGTTAAATAAATCACAAAATAAAAAGATCTGATGGTTGTTTATTAAACAAAAAATCACTTTTATGTGATTTTTATTGTTGGAATCGGGTGAATATTTAAAATTAAATGGATAGTTCACATAATAAAAACACATTTAGATTGAATTTTACGATAATTAATAGAATATTAATCCAATTTTACATTGTAAAACATCTATTGATTTTGCTTCTTCTTAAAAAGGTAATTTTAAAAAAATTCATATTTATTTGTTCTGAAAACATTTTTTTAAAAAAATTCATTTGTATGTTTTTTGTACCTAAATCATTTAGAACAATAACTCAACAAAATAATGTCCTTTTAGTTCATTGACTTAATGTTTTGTTACAATACAATGCTTACTGTTTAATCCATTTTTAACAGAACTGGTAATTATTATGAAAAAACTCGGTTTAGCCACTGCTTTATTATTAGCCATGACCGGTGCGCAAGCATATCAAGTAGAAGTACAAGGTCAATCTGAGTACATCGACAATACTGTAAATGACAAAAACTTTACTGGTGCTGTACAAGGTACTTACTACTTCAAAAATGTTGACTCTTCTAAAGGTCCATTGGCTGAAGCAGCGTTTTTAAACCAAGCCTCTAATGCTTCTTTAGCGTATAACTATGGCGAATACGATGTAGATGCTGATCGCACAGACGTTGTTTCTCATACT
The DNA here is from genome assembly GCF_022012365.1 of Acinetobacter sp. SM34. Lineage (NCBI taxonomy): Bacteria > Pseudomonadati > Pseudomonadota > Gammaproteobacteria > Moraxellales > Moraxellaceae > Acinetobacter > Acinetobacter sp. SM34. Next base: position 99,622 of record NZ_JAKLTP010000004.1, read on the forward strand.
ATTGGCGCTAAAGCAGAAGCTTACGTTCCAACAAAAATCGTTCCTGTATATGCTAGCGCTGCTTACAGCAACACAATTTCTGACAACAAAGCTGCTGGCGTTGCTGACGACCATGGCGACCGTTATGCTTTAGAAGTTGGTGTTCTTCCAATTAACAACTTCTTGGTTGCTGTTGGTTATACTAGCGTTGCTAACCAAACCTCTTATGATGCTTTCAACATTCTTTCAAATGGTGTTGCTAAAGCTGCTTTAGAATCTGACACAATTAATCAAGACCAAGATGCAATCACTGCACGTACTAAATACGTAGGCGCGATTGACGGTACTAACATGTCAATCGGTTTTGAGTCTGGTTTAGTTTACGGTGAAGATACTGCTTATAATCTAGGTACAACTCTTTTTGTTACCCCTAAATTAAGCGTTGGCGCATCTTACATGGAATCTAGCTTCACTGGTTCACCAGACTCAGCTTGGGGTGCGAACGTAAACTATTTCATCACTCCTGCTGTTGCAGTTGGCGCTTCTTATGTAAATGCTAACTATGAATCAGCTCTTGCAAATGATCTAACAGTTCGTGATACTCAAACTGTTGGCGTAAACGCTAAATTCCGCTTCTAATTCAGTTTAGAAAACGAATCAAAAAAGGATGCACATTGCGTCCTTTTTTATTTTAGGCATGTATTTAATGCCAAAACAACAATTGCCAGATAGATAAAAAATTACCCCTTAAAATAAATAAAAATCCCAAAGCATACAAATGCATGGTCAAAATAAAGCTTTTAGTTTTCTCCAACTTACTTAAAGTTTTATCTTATTTTTTGGATTTGTCTCGATTAGGCAAATGGGCAATGTATTGCAAAGCAATTAAACGTGAAACAATAAGCGCCAAGTACATGACCCCACAGAACATTTGCAGCAATGCCAGTACACGTGCAGGTGCACTCATGGGAATAAGATCAGACAAGCCTGTGGCAGACTGCAAACTAAAACTCAGGAACAATAGATCAAGCCAGCTTTGTAAACCTGCAACATTGGGATTCTGAAAGCTTCCTGGCACCAACAGCTGACAAACGTTATATAAAAATGCAAATCCCCAAGCCAGCAGGGTAAATACCGCTCCTGCAGCAAACAGCTCATCCTGGGTGAGATAACGGTCTTCAAACATATAACGTAACAGACCATATGTGGCACTAAAATAGGCAGCAGCCTCAAAGCCATGCGCAGTCACTTGTATTAGCGGGTTCTCTACCCCCAATAAAATCAATGAAGAAAAAAACACCGCCCCAACCACAAAACTCAGTCCCAAGAAGGTAAACATTGGGGTTTGTTTAATAACTTTGGCAATGACCAGTAAAACCAATACGCCTAATACCCAGCTTATGGTGCGGTAGGTCATGCTGTAATTAACGGCAACCGATACGATTAGAATAATGAATTGTAATGAGAGCAACCAGGCAGAAGGCAATAAGCGGAAAACTTTCCAAACATCAATAATGGCCTGCATTCACAACTCCACAATGTTTCTGTTCTGGTTTATTTAGGGGCTAGCTTTCTTTTTATGGTTTAACTTAGCATAAACTCCGCTCCCTGTAAGTAACAGATGTGTATAAAAATTTCCCATCTTCATACTCACTTTTTGATAAAGTTTTGAGCATAAAAAAAGTCCCTGACGGGACTTTTTTTAAAGTAGTGATCGCTTAGTGGTCTGACGCACCAGAGATACCAATACCTGTTTGTGAACGTACAAACTGTGCATCAAATGCTTTGCGTTCTGCATGCGCACGTGCAGAGCTGTCAGTCACAGAGAACAACCAGCAGCAGAAGAATGATAATGGCATTGCAAAGATTGCCGGGCCATTGAATGGGTTGATTGGTGTATCTGAAATTTGCAATGTATCTACCCAAACTGCTTTAGCCAGTACAATCAATACCACCGCAGTTATCAAACCGACTAAACCGCCAATCACTGCACCACGAGTGGTCAAGCCTTTCCAGAACATTGACAATACCAGTACCGGGAAGTTCGCACACGCCGCTACCGAGAATGCCAAACCAACCATGAACGCAACGTTTTGTTTCTCGAACAAGATACCCAAAATCATTGCGAAAATTGCCAAACCTAAAGTTGCAATTTTAGACATGCGTAGTTCAGATTCAGGCGTTGTTTGGCCTTTCTTGAATACGTTTGCATACAAGTCATGCGAAATTGCTGAAGCACCAGACAATGTCAAACCAGCCACAACTGCAAGAATTGTTGCGAATGCTACTGCTGAAATGAAGCCCATGAACAAGTCACCGCCAACAGCATCAGCCAAGTGAACTGCAGCCATGTTGTTACCACCAACAAGCTCTAACTTGCCAGTAACTGCCATTTTTGCAACATCAAGGAATTGTGGATTATTTGATACGTAAAGGATCGCACCGAAACCAATGATAAAGGTTAATAGGTAGAAATAACCGATGAAACCTGTAGCCACAACCACTGATTTACGTGCTTCTTTGGCATCTTTAACGGTAAAGAAACGCATCAAGATATGTGGAAGACCTGCAGTACCAAACATCAATGCCAGACCTAAAGAAATCGCATCAATCGGGTTCGCTGCAAGTTTACCTGGTCCCATGATATTGCCTGCTTCTGCAAGGCTGATTTCATGTACTTTAGAGAATACCTGAATCGATTGTTCAAACATGTTGGTAAAGCTGAAGCCCACACCTTTCATCACCATGAAAGCCATGAAGGTTGCGCCTGAAAGTAACATCACCGCTTTGATGATCTGTACCCAAGTGGTTGCCAACATACCGCCAAAGATTACGTAAGCCATCATTAAAAGGCCCACAATCACCACAGCAATGTTGTAGTTCAAACCGAATAGTAATTTGATCAGCTGACCTGCACCCACCATCTGAGCAATCAGATAAAAGGCAACAACCACCAAAGAGCTGAGTGCTGCCAAGGTACGTACTGGTTTTTCCTCTAAGCGGAATGAAACCACGTCAGACAAGTTGAATTTACCTAGGTTACGTAAACGCTCTGCCACCAGGAACAATACGATTGGCCAACCTACCATGAAACCGAGTGAGTAAAGTAAACCGTCAAAACCTGAACTGAACACAAGTGCAGAAATACCGAGGAACGAAGCGGCTGACATATAGTCACCGGCAATCGCTAAACCATTCTGGAAACCTGAAATACCGCCACCGGCAGTATAGAAGTCTGTAGTACTTGTAGTTTGCTTAGCTGCCCATTTGGTAATAAGCAAAGTGAAGCCCACGAAAATCGCGAACATAATAATCGCATGCCAGTTGGTTGCTTGCTGTTCAGCAGCGCCCAAATCTGGACTAGCCATTGCCATACCTGACATCAGTAGTGTAGACGCAGCAACTGCTTGCGCTTTTAATGAATTCCATTTCATCTGATTATTGTCCTTTTTCATGAGTGATTGCTTCAACTTCACGCATTGCTTCTGCATTCAATGCATCAAGTTTATTGTTCGCAATATACGAATAAACGCCACATAGAATAAAAGACAATACAATAATGCCCAAGCCTAGCGGCATTCCCCAAGTTGTAATACCACCACTAAATGAACTCATCAAGAATTCTTTGTTATAACCAACTAAAAGCATAAATCCAACATAAACAATCAACATGATGATTGTTAAAGTCCAACTTAATCTGCTTTTTCTGCTGACCATTTCTTTAAATTTGGGATTCTGTAGAATACGTTCTACTTGTGCCTCATCCATAATCATACTCCTGTGTGCACCCAGCCATAGGTGAATCTTTTTAATTCGAATTATTTCGTTGTCTAACTTAACAATCTTCTTGGGTTATTGTAATTAATACTTTGGTCGTTAAATTTTGATCAATTAAAGCGGCAAGATTATTAGATAGGGTATCATTACGACATAAATTTACACTGTAGGCAATATGAACAGTTGGCTCATTATTGGGGTTCTCGCCCTTTATATCGCAATACTTTTTATCTGTGCTTTTTTTGGTGAAAAACACGCGAGTCGATTAAGTACCCGCGGCCGCATGTTACTCTTTAGTCTAACCTTAGGGGTGTATTGCTCCTCCTGGACATTCTACGGTGCAACCGGGGCTGCTGTTCGTGAAGGAATTATCTTTCTTCCCATATACTTGGGCCCCTTAATTTTTGTCTGGGTCGGTTATGATATCTGGCGACGCTTAGGCCGCGTGCGTCAGCATCATGCCATTTCTTCGATTGCAGATTTTGTTGCCGCACGTTATGGCAAAAGCGGTCCTTTGGCATCTTTAGTTACAATTCTTGCAGTCATTGCCATTATTCCCTATCTGGCCTTGCAGCTTAGAGCGATTGCCTTGAGTGCTGCAGTGGTTTTGCAACAAAATACCGGCATACAGGGCACCACCAATAGCGTGCTTTTCCTGACCGGGGTTTTAGCCATTTTGGCCATGATTTTCGGTACCCGGCAAATTGCCAATACCGAACAGCATGGCGGTTTAATGCTGGCAGTGGCATTTGAGTCTTTTGTTAAACTGTTTGCCTTGCTGTGTGTGGCATTATTTTTTGTCTTTGACGCACCCGAAAACTTGGGACAGATTTCCAGTGATGTGGTCGATACATTTAAACAGGTTCAACTTTTTGGTGTGCCTGAAACCTTTTGGGTACAGACCTTATTAGCCGCACTGGCTGTAATTTGCTTGCCGCGACAATTCCATGTGGCTGTAGTGGAACTACGGGATGAAAAGCATATTCGCGGCGCACGTCGCTGGTTTGCCACTTATCTGATTCTGACTACGGTTGCGATTATTCCGATTGCCAGCTGGGCCTTGCATGCGGCACCGCACTTTCTAGCGATCCCTGATGTAGCAGTGCTGTCACTCCCCCTGAGTTATGACCAGGAATGGTTGACGCTTTTGGCTTTCTTGGGGGGCTTTTCTGCTTCCACAGGTATGCTGCTGGTCTCTTCCGTGGCCCTGTCGATTATGCTCAGCAATGACCTGATTATGCCAGCCTTATGGCGTAGTGGCTTACTTTCACGTCATGACAAACGTCTGCCTCTGGTGCTGAAATTTACCCGTCGGGTGTGTATTTTAGCCGTCATGCTGCTCGGTTTCCTGTTCTTCCATTTCTTTAATGACATTGACCAGCTATCCGTATTTGGCCTACTGGCCTTCAGTGCCGTGGCACAATTTGCTCCAGCCTTGATTGGTGGCCTGTATTGGCGCGGTGGCAGTAAGCAAGGCGTATATGCCGGTCTGATTGCCGGCTTTGTCATGTGGGCCTATACCTTGTTGTTGCCTACCGTACTGCGCAGCCTGCCGGCTGAATACAATCATTTTAGCCAGCATTTCCTGCTTGCGGGACCTTTTGGTATTGGCTGGCTACGCCCTGAAGCCCTGTTTGGTTTTCAATCTTTTGCTCCCCTCACCCATGGCGTGACTTGGGCATTGGGTCTGAATATCCTGCTCTATGTCTGGGTGTCGCGGATTTTCCGGCCCAGCATTGCCGAGCAAATTCAGGCGGAAAGTTTTTTCTATTATGAAACCAAACCTTTGCCGACTCAAAGTAGCTCAAGTGAAATCAATTATTCCCATCAGGATGTTGCCCGTCTAAAAGTTGGCGATTTAATTACCCTGGCCAAACGGATTACCGGTGAAGGACCGGCGACTCAGGCCTTTCGTCAGTTCTGTGCTCAAAACAACGTGGTACTGAATGAAAATAGCAGTGCCAATGGCATGTGGTGGCGCTTCACTGAACAATATCTTGCCGGAACTATTGGTGCCGCTTCCGCGCGTACCCTGCTCACCACTGCAATGGTGAATAATGGTCTAGCGTTGGGGCAAGTTGCCAATATTCTGGATCAGGCCTCGCAATGGCAACGTTTTAACCAAAACCTGATCATGACCATGATTGACCATATGACCCAAGGGGTGAGCGTGGTCGATGAAAATATGTGTCTGGTGGCCTGGAACAATCAATACCTTAAATTGTTCGATTATCCCAAAGATATTGTTTATGTCGGCTGTCCTATTGCCGACCTGATCCGCTATAACGCCGAGCGTGGCGAATGTGGACCGGGTTCGGTAGAAGAACACGTGCGCAAACGGATTCACTGGATGGCCATGGGCAGTGCCCATGAATTTGAACGGATCCGTAAAGATGGTCGTGTGATTCAGATGCGCGGTAATCCGATTGAAGGGGGTGGTTTTGTAACGACCTTTGCCGACATTACGGCCTTCCGTGAAAATGAAGCCGTACTTGAAGCACGAGTACAAGACCGTACCCAGCAGCTGGCTGATGCGCTTTCCGAACAGCAACTGGCACGCGAACAGGCCGACCGTGCCAATATGTCCAAGAGCCGCTTTATTGCCGCTGCCAGTCATGACTTATTACAACCGATGCATGCGGCACGTTTGTTTAGCACTGCTTTAGAACAAAGCGTGCAGTCGGAGGAAGACCGCAAGACCCTGCAACAGCTGGATCGTGCTTTGCATGGTGCAGAAAGTATGTTGTCTGCCCTGCTGGATATTGCCCGTCTGGAAGGCGGTACCATCCAGCCGAAACGTCAACCTTATCCATTGCATGATTTATTAAGTGATTTGGAACTGCAATTTAAATCCATTGCAGCTCAACGTGGCATTAAATTCAGCGTGCATGATGCCCAGTTCTGGATCGATACCGATCCGCAGTGGATTCGCCGTATCATTCAAAACTTCGTCAGTAATGCTTTACGTTATACCGCCAAAGGACGTGTCATTGTCGGCGTGCTGCGTTGTGCCGAAAAACCGCGACATATCCGGATTGGGGTATGGGATACTGGCCCGGGCATTGCCGAAGAACAGCGCATTAAGCTGTTTCAGGAATTTGAGCGCTGCGGCCATACTTCGCCTTGGGGCGAGCAAGGTCTGGGACTCGGCCTGGCCATTGTGCAACGTATGACCAGCCTGCTGGACTATCCGGTACATGTCTATTCCGAATATGGCAAGGGTTCTTGCTTCATGATTGAAGTGCCAATTGTGAATGCGCCGAAAGTGGTGACAGCTCCTGTCCAGGCGACTCCGCTGAAAAGCAAAGCCTATAAAATTCTATGTCTGGACAATGATGAAACCATTTTGGAAGGGATGTCGACCTTACTGACCAAATGGGGCTATCAAGTGTTTAAGGCGACTGAACCGGAACAGGCTTTAGAGTTGATTCAGCAAGAGAATATTCAGGTGTGGCTGGTCGATCAGCATCTGAATAACAATAAAATTGGACTGGATTTCATTCTGGAAAATCGTCAGGAACAGGTGCCTGTGGCCTTAATTACCGCAGATTCCGATCCTGAACTGCCGCAACATTTGAAAGAACTGAATATTGTGCTGCTGAAAAAACCGTTAAAACCAGCCTCACTTCGTTCATGGTTATCGGGCCTCAAAATTTCCGGTTCTTAATCCCTTAGCCTCAAATCAAACGTCCATTGCCTCGCCTGGCAATGGACGTTTTTCCTCCAAAAATCCAGCTTTTTTCCTTTAATTAACAATTTATTTTTCGCTCTAGGCAAAACTGTTCAATTTCTTTATTTTAACTGCCATTTTATTGACTAAAAATTACACATTTTTATTTACTATGGCATAGAACATCAAAATTTAAATATACACTTGTATACTTAGTTACAATTTTTCAAGCCATTATTTTTTAAAATATTTTTTACTAAAAATCACCTTCGTATAACTTTAGTCGTATACCGTTTCCGTTGCTTCCCGCGCATATATAAGAGCAAGAAAAGATCAGTTTTTAGATTTCGAGCAAGTCATAAAAAACGCAGCCTAAGAAACTGATCATCATACACATTACAGGAATTTGAAGATGAACATTTCTGAAACCGGCCTTCATGATCTGGATCAATCGCAACAGTTTTACCGACAATACGGTGCCAATGCGCTATTACCTGAAATTCAGTGGAATGAACTATTTAAGTACAGCAAATTGGATGACACTCATATTCAGGCTTTGGACACTTTGTATCAAAGTGCAGTTCCCCTCGCCTTACAAGTCTTTGCCGATTTGAATTTCGATGTCTTTAGCCCTGCCGCCTATAAACCACAAGGCCTAGGATTATTTGAACGACTGGCAGAACAGGAAGACAAACTGGTTCAATCCTTGCAAACCGAGTCTCGGGACTTAAGCGATAGCGTGCGCCATCAAATCTGGAGCATGCTGTTACGCGGCGGTGCAGTGCTGGTGTTTAAGGCTTGGCTGGGTAAAGTCAAAACCGATGCCAATGTTTTAGATACCACCCAATTTGATGAATTATCCGATCTGCTGTTTATTAAAACCCCACCCTTGGATCTGGCCAGCCATCTGAGTGTTAATCCTCAGGCCAATGAAGATCATATTTTCCTGCTGTATGGCAATGATGTTTATCTGGACCGTTTTAACAGTCTAGAAACCGCAGCCTTATTTGTCGACCTAGGCGTTTATGATGCTGCATTTTTAAGTTTGCGCGATGACAGCGTGGCTGAATATCTGAAAGAAAAAGCATACGTGTCGCAGGAACAGATTGATGATCTGCAATGTGCATTAAATCCATTATTTTGCACCGACCACACCCCTAAACAAAGTTGTGTGGCCTAATTTTAAAGCTTAAAACTCATTTCAAAAGCAGTTTCAAAAGCACGTAGCATAAAAAAGGCACCTGAATGAGCTGCCTTTTTTATACAATTTTTATGTCATGCTGCATTCAACAACATTACATTTTCTTTTCTTCAATATTCAAGGCACTAATCGCCAATACTGCCTGAGTACGGTTTTGCACCCCAAGCTTACGGAAAATGGCGGTGACATGCGCTTTAATGGTTGCTTCAGAAACATCCAGCTCATAAGCAATCTGTTTATTCAGCAAACCTTCCGCCACCATCATCAATACGCGGAACTGTTGCGGGGTAAGCGACTGGATACGTTCTGCCAGTGCAGTTTCATCTGCCGCACGCGGGTCAAAGTTCATGTTGGCAGGCAAGTTTGGCGGCAACCAGATTTCCCCTTCCAGTACCTGACGGATCGCCTCACCAATATGGCTTGGATGCGCAGACTTCGGAATATAGCCCATCGCACCATGGGCTATGGCACGTTGAATAATGGACACTTCTTCATGCGCAGACACCACAATAATCGGAATGGACGGATATTGTGCACGAACATGCACCAAAGCCGAAAAGCCCGAAGCTCCCGGTAAATTGAGATCCAGCAAAACCAAATCTGGTTCCGGCCCATTATCTAAGCGTTCATAAAACTCATTTACTGCAGCTGTTTCCTGAATTTGCGCTTGCGGCAAGCTGTAACGAACAGCTTGAATCAAGGCATGACGAAACAGTGGATGATCATCAACGATTAAAATATTCATAAGCAACAACATGAAGGATCTTGTGCACATTAAGCTTATTCTAACCACACAAGGACTATTAAGGATATGCAATCAATAACTTTTTTCATCTAATATGAGATTATTTTCTCAAAAAACTCCTTTTTTTAAGGTTTTTCGAAAAATCATCAAACCTAATCATATTTTGATATAAATTTTATCGATCAGCTCAAAATGCTTATTACTAATGGATATAAATATAAAAATCAAAATATTAAGAGATGTAAAAGTCCATTTTAATGAGTTTATTCTTCATATCTTAAAATAAGATAACTTTTCTTTATTTGCTTATTTTACAGAATATGCCTGCTGTTGATTAATAAACATATTCCGAGATTTTATGTTTTAGGTTATTCGAAAATGTCTATTTTAAATGTACAAAAACCATTGAATATTGTGGCTGTATCAGGTGGATTAAACAATCCTTCTAAAACCGAAGCGTTGGTACAAGCGATTATTGATGAATTAGGTGAAGCCACTCCAATTCATGTTCACTTTATTAAATTTAGCGAAATCGGTTCTTTACTTGGCGGTGCAATTTACCGTAACCAGTTGCCACAACGTGTACAGGATGACCTGGCAGCAGTTGAAGCGGCAGATGCCCTGATTGTCGGCACACCGGTTTACCGTGCCTCATTTACCGGTCTGTTCAAGCACTTCTTTGACTTTGTAGAACAAACTGCATTGGTAGATGTACCTGTATTACTGGCAGCCTCAGGTGGCAGCGAACGTCATGCTTTGGTGCTTGAACATCAATTGCGTCCATTGTTCAGCTTCTTCCAGGCACAAACCTTACCGATTGGTGTCTATGCAACAGACCGTGACTTTACCCCTGAATATACCATTCACAGTGAACTGCTGCGTGACCGCATTACCCTCGCTGTAGCACGTGCATTGCCAATTCTTGAATGGGCACCTGCCAAAGGTCAACGTGCTGAAGTGGTAAAAGAGAAATCTCAGCAAGCCAACCAGAACCTGGGTATCAACAAGCAAATTGAACAGGAAGAAGTACTTCCTTCTGCTGCAGTGCCAAGCCTTGATGCTGCCGAAGCGCGCCTGCACAGCAAAAAAGCACCAAAGTCACAAGTCGCTTAACACGGTTACAAAAATTACATCCTGAGGGTATGCAAAATGTCGCTACAAGATAAAAACATTACATTTGCTTATTGGGTGCCAAACGTCAGCGGTGGTTTGGTGGTCAGTGATATTGAACAGCGTACAGACTGGAGTTATGACTATAACGTCCGTCTGGCGCAAGCCGCAGAAAAAAGCGGTTTTGAATATGCCTTAACCCAGATTCGTTTTACTGCCGGTTATAACGCGGAAAACCAGCACGAATCGGTCAGCTTCAGTCATGGCATCCTGGCCAAAACTGAAAAACTCAAAGTGATTGCTGCAATTTTGCCGGGTCCGTGGAAACCGGCACTGGCTGCCAAACAATTGGCAACCATTGACCACCTGACCAATGGCCGTATTGCCATTAACGTGGTCAGTGGCTGGTTCCGCGGCGAATTTGATGCCATTGGTGAAAAATGGCCTGAACATGACCAGCGTTACGCACGTTCTGAAGAATTTATCCGTAGCCTTAAAGGTATCTGGACTCAGGATCATTTCAGTTTTGATGGTCAATACTATCAATTCAAAGATTACACCCTCAGTCCAAAACCGGTGCAAAAACCGCATATTGAAATCTTCCAGGGCGGTAGCTCACGTGCAGCGCGTGATATGGCATCACGTGTATCGGACTGGTACTTTACCAATGGCAACACAGTGGAAGAGCTGAAAAAGCAGATTGATGATATCCGTGAAAAAGCCAAAGCGAATAACCATACCGTGAAAATTGGCGTGAATGCCTTCATTATTGCCCGTGATACGGAAGAAGAAGCGCAAGCCGTGCTGCAGGAAATTGTGGCCAAGGCCAATGTCCAGGCAGTGAAATCTTTTGGAGATGCCACCCGTGAAGCCGGGGCAGCAACATTGGAGGGTGAAGGTAACTGGGCAAAATCAACCTTTGAAGATTTGGTGCAGTATAACGATGGCTTTAAAACCAATTTGATTGGCACGCCGCAGCAAATTGCGGAACGTATTGTTGAACTGAAAGCAGTCGGTGTGGACTTGATTCTGTCTGGCTTTTTACATTTTATTGAAGAAGTTGAATATTTTGGACAAAAAGTGTTGCCATTGGTTCGTGAACTGGAAGCGCAACAGCTGGCTGTTGTCACGCCTAAGTCTGCTTAATCTCGGTAATCAAACAGACTGTACATGAACTCAAACTATAATAATCAAATGGCATTTCCAACTTTCCCTCAAGGCTCGGCTTGAGGGATTTTTTTTGCTTGTATAGCAGAAATTTTAAACTCAATAGGAAGATAGATTCTTGCCATCCTTTCTACTCCATCCACTATATTAGCCAGTCTTGTTAAATTTTTTAGCGCTTTCTTTCAGATGAGCATTGGAATTGATACCTTGGAGCCAAAAAGCAATAACCAATCGGCAACCAGAAAAAACAAGAACAGCATGGTGGCTGCTTCAACTAACTTTTAAAGTAAGGCGATAGCGGCAAAAAATAAGCTGGAAATAAAGATGTCTGCTCAACTTTTACTGCCTCTTGCGGGCTCTGCCATTGTATTGGCACTCACCGGATGTGCATCACCATCCAGGTCTCCCATTACCGACAGTTATGGTCCTCAACCGCATCTGCCTGAACCCAAGTCAAGTTTGTTTCCTACGGTCAATATCGCCCCGGCCACAGGCTGGCCTGCGGGTACCATGCCCACCCCGGCTCTAGGTTTGAAAGTTCAGGCCTTTGCCAAAGAACTGCAACATCCGCGCTGGCTGTATGTATTGCCAAATGGTGATGTGCTGGTGGCTGAAACCGATGCACCGCCCAAACCGGATGACAGTAAAGGCATTAGGGGCAAAATCATGAAACTGCTGATGAAGCGTGCAGGCTCATCGCATCCGAGTGCCAACCGCATTAGCCTGCTCCGTGACAGCAATGGCGATGGCGTGGCTGACCAAAAAACCGTATTTCTACAAAATCTAAACTCGCCCTTTGGCATAGCGCTGGTTGGCAATATGCTGTACGTGGCCAATACCGACTCGCTCATGCGCTTTCCTTACCAACAAGGTGCAACCCGAATTACAGCAAACGGTAGCAAAGTACTGGATTTACCCGGTGGTTCCCTAAACCACCATTGGACCAAAAATGTGATTGCCAATGCTGCGGGCAGCAAACTCTATATTACTGTGGGATCAAACAGTAACGTGGCGGAAAATGGATTAGACCAGGAAGCTGGCCGAGCCTTGATTATGGAATTTGATATTGCCAGTGGCAAAGCACGGCCATTTGCCACAGGGCTGCGTAACCCCAATGGTATGGACTGGCAACCGCAGAGTGGCATGTTATGGACGGTGGTGAATGAACGGGATGAAATTGGCAATGATCTGGTGCCCGATTACCTGACCTCAGTCAAGGATGGTGCTTTTTATGGCTGGCCCTATAGTTATTATGGCCAACATGTAGACACGCGGGTAAAACCACAAAATCCTGAGCTGGTCGCACGTGCAATTAAACCGGATTATGCTCTGGGTAACCATACGGCTTCCTTAAGCCTGACATTTTATACGGCTCAATTGATGCCGCAATATCGCAGTGGTGCGCTGATTGGTCAGCATGGCTCATGGAACCGTAAACCGCATAGCGGCTATAAGGTTATTTTTGTGCCCTTTCAAAATGGCCAACCTTCAGGTCAGCCGCAAGATGTATTAAGCGGTTTTTTAAGCGATAACGGAGATGCTTTTGGACGACCTGTTGGCGTAGCGGTTGATCGTTCGGGGGCGATATTGGTCGCTGATGATGTAGGCAATGTGATTTGGCGTGTATCACCCATCGGGACAATGATGGATAACCGGCCAATCAATAAAATGATTAGCCCTGCTTCTGCGAGTCAACTGCCTGTAAGTTCACAACCTGCTGTAGAACAGGCAGCAAAGTAATCATGGCTTAATAAAATGATATAAAAAAAGCCCGGCATCCTGCCGGGCTTTTTCGTATGGGTGAGTTAAGCATGACTCCTGTCTTGCTTCACGATCCTGGTGTATGAACGTTTTATTGTTGTTTTATGTTCCGGAACATCCTGTTCCTGTATGAATTCATCATAGGAAATAAACTCGGCTGCGCCCATCCGCAAAATCCTTAAATTGATGTGCGCCAAAGCGTACAGAGCCGGATAATTTTCATCCGTAGAATATGAGGATTCTTTCTGTCCTCGGAAGAATTAATAATCCACAAAAAATTATTAAATTGAATTTTTATTGATCAATTTTATTGACAGAACATTACATATCCGGCTAAAAAACACACGAGTTGTTAAAACGTGTGTTTTTTGATCTTTTTAAATTTAATTTTATTTGATTAAGTATTTGATAAATAAAAACTTTTAAAAATGCATTTCGTATAACCACCATTATGTTAAATGAGCTTAAATTCTATTAAATATTGATATAGCTACTTTATTTCTTAACATTCCAAGCTTTTAATAAACGCCAAATATTTTGATCTACAGTTTTCCAGTCTTTTAATGATTCGTAAGACATTGTCCATTCGATACTTACGTTCGGATAGAGAGGTGTTTCAACTTCTGTAGTCACTACAATTTGCTTACTTCTAGCATGTTGATGAATCTTCATTAAAAATTCAGAATGGTATGGATCTGATGCATGCCCTATACAATGATAAAAACGAGAAATATGAGATTTTAAATTTTTAAGTGAGTAGCACTCTAAGTCAAATTTTGTGAATAAATCTTTATCTTTGATAACTTCCTGTGATGTAAAATAATTTATCCATTCTCTTGGTGTTTTTTTATATTTAAAATATGTTGGATCAAGTGTACTACGATTTTGTAGTTGTACTTTTACTTGATTTTGATGATTTTTATCATAAAAATTATTAATTTCTATATTTTTAGCATTATTCAAAAGCAAGTTAAATTGCATAGGATGTTCAAAATCTGCAACGTTTTCGATTGTATCATCTTCATTTAGAGTTTTTATTTTAGGAATAAAGTTAATAGGAAACTGCCCAAGAAAAGGACTTGTCAAAACAGTACCTTGTGCAATATTTTTTTTATCACCTACAACTGTTTTTATAGTTAAATCAGATGAAATGCTCCAAATAACTAAATTCCCTTGTTTTGACTTATAAGGTTGAGATACAGGTTTTGGGCCGAATATTAGAGAAACATTCCATGACTCCAACAGACGCCATATTGCAGCATCCACCTCTTTCCATCTATGCAAATTACGTTTATCTATACTCCACTCTATTGTAATCCCCCCATATAAAGGCTCCCATGATTTTGCCAATACCCAATTACTTTGATCCCCACCCATATTCTTAAAAAGAACACCCACGTCTACTTTATGTTTTGATTGTCCATAGCATTGTAAACTATCTGTTGATTGATTACGCCAACACTGCATTCCATACTTATTTGAATTTTCTGCATTAAAATCATTCGGTTTATTTTTCAATCTGTAATTAATTACATCACTTGTTCTACCATCAAGCCTTGTATTTAGCAGTCTAACTTTTACTTGATCTGGATGATCTAATCCTTGATCACTATTTATCGTTCGATCTGTTGCATGTGCAGTTGAGCCATTGAGCATTAAATCAAACTCAAGTTGTCCATTAGAATAAGGGAATGGCAGACTTTCCGCTTCTACTACACTAATTTTTGGAAACTTTTCAGGTACATAATCTATTGGAAACTGACCAATATATTGTTCATGTTCTGGTTGATAAAATTCTGCTTCACATCTTTTACAATGTGTATCTGGAATATGAATACGCCTTGGTCCTAACTTAGCCTTAACAACCAAATGATCATTTTGCTTCCATGTCACAATATCTCCCTCTTTGGGAAGCACAGGTTTCTCTCGCTGGAAACATCCTGTGAGAAGAACCAAACATAAAGAGACCACTATCATTTTATGCATTATTTTTCTCTTGAATGGATTTTATTATTTTAAGTCGGAATCAGTTTAGTTTCTCTAAAATTAACATAATACACCTTATACGAAATGCAAATTTTATTCTTATATAAATCATTAATTTAAATCTTATTAAAAGCCTAATTTTCACAAATTAGGCTTTTTTAAGTGATTTTTCACGTTCCACGCTCTTAATTCATTTTTAAATCTAGAAGTAAAAAAAGGCCTCCATTTCGTAAAATGGCATTTTCTTATTTCATTACGAATAAAAACTCGGATCAGGAACTTTAGCCGTTAACACCCACTCCCCAATTTCCTGATATTTATAATCCACCGGATCATGCAAAGTTTGGGTACGGACATTGCGCCAAAAACGGTCCAGATTTAATTGGGCTGTAGTGGCACGCGCACCCATCACCTGAAAAATATTTTGTGTGATATATAGCGAAGTATTGGTCGCGGCAATTTTGGCAGTCGCAATGGCAATGGACACTTCACCGCGCTGTTCAGCAGTGAGATCATTACCTAGATCCCATGCCGTCTGTAAGCTCTGAACCGCTTTAGCTGCCAGTAAACGTACGCCTTCCAGCTGTACATAAAATTCGGCAAAGTGCTTTTGCGTAAACGGATCATTGACCGCATTTTCCACCAAAGATTTGGACCAGGCTTTCTGGCTCTGTACGGTTTGTCTGGCAGTTGCAAAAGCTCCTTCTGCCACGCCTAAAAACAGATGCACAAAAATCAGTTGCGCAATCAGCGGACGTAAACTCGAATACGGCGTACTCAGGGGTCCCGGATTGAGCAATAACTCATCTTTTTGGATTTTGACCTGCTCAAAATGACTGGTGCCGCTATCAGTCTGGCGTTGTCCCATATTGTTCCAGTCACCTAAAAAACTCACCCCTTCGCGCGCAGTAGGAATCACGCCAATCAGTAATTTGCCTTCATCGTTATAGCCCGAGCATAGCAAGATGTCGGAATCCACCGAACCCGAGCAAAAGCTTTTATCACCATGAAACACGTATTCGTTTTCCGAAATTTTTTCTGCTGTAGTCCGACGATCTAGCGGATTTAAGGTATTGCCCCAAAAAAGATTTTCTTTGGCTGTTTGCTCAAACCATTTGCCATACTGTTCAGGCTGTGAAAACAGTTGCACCGTCGCAATCAGTAAATGATGAAAGCCATAAACATGCGCCAGAGAACTGTCAACCTGGGCAATGGTTCGAATGGTCTGAAATACCGTTTTCCAGTCCGCGCCCTGACCGCCATATTGGGTTGGAATGGCAAGTCCCAGTAAACCACTTTGACGGATTAAATCACGTTCAAATTTAGGATTTCCACCTTGCTTGTCGCGTTCTGCAGCCGTGGTTGCAAACTGTTCCGCCAGTTGTTGAGCGATGTGTAATGGATTTGAATTTAAAAGTGGAGATGAAGCATTCATAATATGATCTGATTATTGCTATATTTTTAGCTTAGCAGATGATGTTTTGCTGCTTTATCTGAATGCCTGCTGTGCTTATACATAAAATAAAAATACCGTCTGAAAATGAGGCGGTATTTTTATAAATGACTTATTTATCAGGATAGACCGTCGCGATCAGGTTGTCCACCACCTGTGGGTCGGCCAAGGTGGAGGTATCTCCCAGAGTATCCAGTTCATTGGCGGCAATTTTTCTTAAAATACGGCGCATGATTTTACCGGAACGGGTTTTCGGTAAAGCCGGTGCCCAATGCAAGGCG
This sequence comes from Acinetobacter sp. SM34, assembly GCF_022012365.1. Classification (NCBI taxonomy): domain Bacteria; kingdom Pseudomonadati; phylum Pseudomonadota; class Gammaproteobacteria; order Moraxellales; family Moraxellaceae; genus Acinetobacter; species Acinetobacter sp. SM34. The sequence goes on from NZ_JAKLTP010000004.1 coordinate 116,752, forward strand.
TCCGGGGTAGCAACAGGCCCTAATACCTTACGCACCCAGTTGATCAGTTCATGACGCAGTTCTTCGGATTCCTCAAAATTTGCCTGTAAGGTGACGAATGCACAGATACCCTGACCTTTAATATCATGCGGCATACCAACCACTGCCGCTTCAGCCACATGCTCATGCGCCACCAAGGCACTTTCCACTTCTGCTGTACCCAAACGGTGGCCGGAAACATTCAGTACGTCATCGACACGTCCGGTAATCCAGTAATAGCCATCCTTGTCACGGCGGGCACCATCTCCAGTGAAATACGTCCCCGGATAAGTCGAGAAATAGGCTTCGATAAAACGTTCAGGATCACCCCAGATGGTACGCATCTGACCCGGCCAGGAATCCTTAATGATCAGGTTGCCTTCGGCTTCACCTTCAAGTTCCTTGCCTTCTGCATCCACAATGGCGGGTTGTATGCCAAACAATGGTCGGGTGGCAGAACCCGGTTTTAAATCTGTGGCACCCGGCAGAGGTGAAATCAGGATTCCACCCGTTTCGGTTTGCCACCAGGTATCGACAATTGGACAGCGGCTTTCACCGACCACGGTGTAATACCAGTTCCAGGCTTCCGGATTGATGGGTTCACCTACGGAACCGATCAGGCGCAAGCTGCTACGGTCGCTTTCACGGACAAAGACATCACCTTCACGCATCATGGCACGAATCGCCGTGGGTGCGGTATAGAGAATGGAAACATTATGCTTATCGACAATATGACCGGTACGCGCCCAGGTTGGATATTGCGGTACACCTTCAAACATCACCGTGGTGGTGCCATTGGAAAGTGGGCCATAAATCACATAGGAATGCCCGGTAATCCAGCCCACATCCGCAGTACACCAGAACACATCATCCTGCTTGATATCGAAGACTTCACGGAAAGTAGAGTTCACGTAAGTTAGATAGCCACCAGTCGTATGCAACACTCCTTTAGGCTTGCCGGTCGAACCCGAGGTATACAGAATGAATAGCGGATCTTCGGCATTCATCGGTTCAGGCGGGCAGATTTCATTCACCGACATGATTTCCATGTGATACCACAGGTCACGTCCTTCCTTCAGCTCAATCGGATTACCGGTACGGTGTACCACAATCACATGTTCAACCGATTCAGTCCCGGCAATTTTCAAGGCTTCATCAACATTGGCTTTGAGCAGAATCGGCTTACCGCCGCGCATTCCGGAATCGGCGGTAATCACCATTTTGGCCTGACTGTCTTCAATCCGGCTGGCCAGAGAATCTGGTGAAAAGCCGCCAAATACCACACAATGCACCGCGCCAATCCGGGCGCAGGCCAGCATCGCAATTGCGGCTTCAGAAACCATCGGCATATACAGCACCACCCGGTCGCCTTTTTTAATTCCATTTTTTTTCAGAACATTGGCAAAACGGCAGGTTTCATCATGCAGTTCTTTAAAGGAAATAATTTTATGCCGTGAAGGATGGTCCCCTTCCCAAATAATGGCCGGCTTGTGTGGATGTTCTTTTAAATGGCGGTCTAGACAGTTGGCACTCAAATTTAGCTGTCCATCGGCGAACCATTCAATCTTGAAATTGTTCTTGTCGAAACTGGTATTTTTGACCTGGGTAAAAGGTTTAATCCAGTCCAATTTTTTAGCCTGTTCAGCCCAATATTCATCAGGCTGCTCGATGGATTTCTGATAACGCTCGAAATATTCAGATTCATTGGTGCGAGCGGTTTTTTTAAATTCTTCTGGTACAGGATAGATTTCATTCATTGCTTACTTCCTTGATCTTATTCATCTCATCACGAGATGTTATGCCGCGTTATTGCTTTATTTATTGACTGCGTATTTACAGTATGGCGATTATTTTTCAACCGCTTCAATCATGCTTTGGTCGTAGTTTATTTATACAATTTAAAACACATACCCCTTATCATATTCAATCAAAAATATGGTTTTATTCGTATCTGATCTGTTCATTTAATCTTATAATTTAAGCAGAAAATACCGTTCTAACTTTGCAGAATACATCATTTTCTTATCTCTATCTTAACCGGAAAAGCGTATGAAACCGCAAGAATCGTCCCCCTTTTTTTCCCGATCTCAACCGGCCAAGGCAGATAATCCGCTTTCTCCAGAAGGGCGTTTCGGTCGTTTGAGTTCTATTGGCTGGTATGGGTTCGTGCATTTAATTGCTTTTTTTGCCACGATTGCCTTCAGTCTGGCGTTGGGTATTTTTAATGTGCATACCCTCTCTATGAGCAATCAGTTCGTCAATACTCTGACCGGAATAGCTGGACTAGGCTTTGTGGTGATACTGGTGCTGTATGTTTATTTCTTGATGGTGATTACGGTACGCCGCCTGCATGACCTGAACCGTAGTGGCTGGCTGATCTTGCTGTTTTTGCTGCCACTGGTAAATATTTTTATGGGACTGTATCTGCTTTTGGGTTCGGGCAGCAAAGGCATCAACAACTATGGCCTGCCGCGTGAAACAACGGTCTTGGAGAAAATATGCGCCTGGCTGATCATTATCATCACTGTGTTAAGTTTCTTGGCTTCAGGCAGCATCGTGTCTTATAGGTTTGGTGCCGGTGAACTGGAAATGCCACAAGGAGTGATTCAAAAAGGTACTGCATACTTTTAAACAGGCTGACAGTTTTCTCACAAAACTATAGTGAATGCCGCATATTGCTGGTTAAATTATTGCTGAGTTTCAGGCAAAATACCGGCCAATGATCATAATCCGGAATATCTGTGGCTGAACAAAACAATGCCTTGAATGATGTGACTCAAGGCACATCTCAACTCTTGCAAGAAGCAACCGAAAAAACCGCACAAACCGTGCTCGAACATACCGCAAAATACAATGACGCCTACTCGACCATCGATAAATTTGTCGAGGCATTCTGGGAACGTTTACCTTACATCTGTATTGCACTGGTGGTTTTTACCATTTTCTATTTACTGTCAAAACTGTTTAAATTTTTTGTCCGTAAAGCCTTGGCCGACCGCAGCTATACCAAACAGAATCTGGTCCTTGTTCTCAACCGGGTCGGTAGTTCAGCCATTATCTTCTTTGGTTTCTTGATTGCGATGGTGATTTCCATCCCGGGCTTTACTCCAGGTCAGCTGATGAGTGCCTTGGGGATTGGTTCGGTTGCGATCGGTTTCGCATTCAAGGACATCTTCCAGAACCTGCTATCCGGTATTTTGATTTTACTGGGCGAACCGTTCCAGATTGGTGATGATATCATTGTCTCTGGCATGGAAGGTACGGTAGAAGATATTCAGATTCGTGCAACATTTTTACGCTCACCGGATGGCCGCCGTATCGTGATTCCAAACGCTACGGTTTATACCAGTGCAGTCACGGTAAATACCGCTTATCAGCGTCGCCGCTGTGAATTTGTGGTGGGTATTGGCTATGAAGATGATATCCAGAAAGCCAAAAGCATTATCATGAGTATTCTGGACAAAGATCCAACCATTTTGAGCCAACCAGGTTTTGCAGTGAACGTGAATGCCTTGGCAGATTTCTCGATTAACCTGAATGTGCGCTGGTGGGTCGATACCACTGAAACAACTACCGCTGCTTCCATCAGTGAAGTTCAGGAACATGTGATTCAAGGTTTTGCTGAACACGACATTTCTATTCCTTACCCGGTACAGGAAGTGAAAATGTATCGTGGGAGTAATGATGCTGAAGTGACTGAATCAGCTCGTGCTAAATAAGCGCCCGAGTACGTAGGGAATTACGGTTTCGGTTCGAATAATACGGTTGCCTAAGCTCACCGCTTGGCAGCCGTTTTTTATCAGTAAATCCACTTCATAGGGAATAAAACCGCCTTCTGGCCCAATCACAATGCTACATGGATGATCAATCGCAAACGGCATTTTGATGTCTGCATAAGGATGGGCCACATAAGCCGGACATTCCGCAGTAATTAAACCTGGCAGCACATCTTCTACAAAAGGCTTAAAGCGTTTATAGATTTCAATTTTTGGCGCAATGGTATCGCCAGCCTGTTCCAGACCCAGTGTTATATATTGATCCAGCTGCTGTAAAAATGGGGTTTGCCAATAGCTTTTATCTACCCGATAGCTATGCAATAGAATAATTTTCTCTACACCCAGCGTGACGCTATCCATAATCAGGCGGCGCAGCACTTTTGGACGCGGCATGGCGACAATTAAAGTGACCGGTAATTTTGCCGGAACCATTTCTTCTTTAATGGGTTTTAATTTTATGGCGTGTTCTGTCACTTCGACAATTTCTGTGAGATAGCGTTGCCCTTCCCGAATCCCGACTTTTAGCGTGTCTCCGACTTGGATATCAACATGCGTGCGTAAATGCTCAAGCTGACGTTTGGCACTAATCGTCCAGATTTCAGATTCAGTTTGGCGGGGGTCAAGAAGAACAATATTCATAAGTTATAAATTCAACTCTTAAAAGCAAAGACACCTGCACAGCCACCTAAAATTTCATGACTTTATTTTACTTTGCGTAGGCATATTCCTACTTTTGACAGAGCAAAAGTAGGCAAAACTCTTTGTTAGGCTAATGGTAAGTCCCTTTACCATAGCCTAACGGCGGCATCCATGCCGCCTCCGCGAAATAAATTTCAACGTAATGTACACAGGGCTTTTTAAAGATACCGGTCAATCACTGCAATATGCTTTGCTAAAGAACCTTTGTTCTGCGACATGATTTTCTGTGCCTGCTGGTTCAGCTGTTCTGCAGCCCCGTAGTCATTTAACAATTCCATCAAAACTTTCACCGCCTGCTCTGCATCCTCCACAACTTTAACGCCGTCTACAGTTACAAATTCATCGACAATGGTTTGGAAGTTAAAGTAATTTTTACCCAAAACCGTCGGCACATTTAATGCAATCGGTTCTAAAATATTATGCCCACCACCCGGCTCATTTAGCGATCCTCCAACAAAACAGACTTGGCTAAGGGCATACCACAGCCACATCTCGCCCATACTATCGGCCAAATAGACTTGCGTATCAGGCTGAATGGATTCACCTAAACTGCGACGTTGAGTCTCTAGATTCAATGCTTGTGCAATCTGAAACACTTCATTAAAACGTTCCGGATGACGTGGTACCACAATCACCACAATTTCGGGATGCTGGGTTAAATAAGGCTGTAAAGCGGCGAGTAATTTTTGCTCTTCTGGCGCATGCGTACTGGCAATAGTAATAATTTTACGTGGGGCTAAATTCCAGTCTTGCTTGAGTTGCTGAGCCTGTTGAATAAAGCTTTCCGATGCATGAATATCAAATTTAATACTTCCTAACACCTGTCCTTTATTCGCAGATAAACCTAAATGGATAAAGCGCTCTAAAGTCGCTTGGTCTTGTGCCAGTAACTGGTCTAAGCCACTGAGCATGCCTTGGCTAAGCCCTTGAACTTTGCTGTAGCCTTTGGCGGATTTTTCCGAAAGACGGGCATTAATCAGTAAACATGGCACTTTAAATTGCTGCGCCTGATCAATTAAATTCGGCCAAATTTCAGTTTCCACCAAAGCCAGTAATTTCGGCTGATATTTTTGATAAAACGCCTGAACTAGTTTTTTCTGATCGGCAGGTAAATACACGGCCTGAAACAAATGCTCATACGGGGCTTTTAAAAACAGAGACTTGGCACGAGCTTGGCCGGTCTTGGTGGTATTGGTCACTAAAACGGGATGACCTAATTTTAAATAATGTTCAATTAAAGGCTGCGCAGCATTGGTCTCACCTACCGACACCACATGAAACCAAAGCGCATGCAGATTTTTAGGCGTCTGAAAAGGACCAAAGCGCTCGAGGCATTCTTGTTGCAATTGCTCCATATTCAACGCACGTTTTTTGATCCGCCATTGATACAATGGTTTAATGACTGATAATGCTGCGTTGTACCAAAAAGGAGTAGCCAAACAAGTTGCCTCAAATGATGTTCAATCGGCAAAATATAACAGAGCAGCCTCCACATGTTAATGAATTCTGCTCTGTGTAATAATTTATTCTGCTCTATTTATATATCAACTTAGCTTTCGGCTAGCTGTTTATTCAAGAAAGGATAATCGATATAACCTTCTGCCACATCGGTACCAATCATATTTTCAAACTTCAATTCATTCAGGGGTTCATCTTCCACCAAACGCTCAAACAGGTCAGGATTGGCAATATAATCCTTACCAAAAGACACCGCTTCTGCTTTGCCCGATGCCAATAATTCAAGCGCATCTTCACGGCTTAAACGCATATTGGCAATATACGGCACACCATTTGAACGTGCTTTCATATCCAGGCTGATGCTGTCATCTGCCAAGTATTCACGGGTAAAGAAGAAGGCAATTTTACGCTGTCCCAATTGTTCTAGCACATAACCAAAGGTTTCTTTCGCATTGGCATCGCCCATATCATGTTCATCGCCACGTGGTGCCAAATGTACACCGACACGGCCTGCGCCCCACACTTCAATCAGCGCATCGACCACTTCCAATAAGAAGCGGGCACGGTTTTCAACTGAACCGCCGTATTCATCTTCACGCAGATTGGTTTTGCTTTGTAAAAACTGGTCAATCAAATAACCGTTGGCTGCATGCAGTTCAACGCCATCAAAACCGGCAGCTTTGGCACGAATGGCAGACTGTTTATATTGCTCAGTAATCGCTTGAATTTCTGAAATTTCCAGTGGACGAGGCACCACATATTCACGTTTTGGACGCAATAGACTGACATAACCGGCTTGCTGCACATTACTGGCTGAAACTGGTGTTGCACCATTTAACAGATCCGGGTGCGATACACGACCGACATGCCACAATTGCGCCACAATCAAACCGTCTTTGGCATGCACAGCATCTGTAACCAGTTTCCAGCCTTCTACTTGCGCATCAGTAAATAAACCCGGGGTTTTTTCATAACCGTTGGCTTCTTCTGAAATCACGGTTGCTTCAGAGATGATTAAACCTGCACTCGCACGTTGCGCATAGTATTCAGCCATCATTGGTGTAGGTACACGGTCTGATGTGGCACGGCTACGTGTTAATGGTGCCATCACCACGCTGTTTTTAAGTTTAAGTTCACCAAATTGAATCGGTGTTGAAAAATCTGTCATCCAGCAATCCTCTTACAGCTTGCACGGACTGATTAAAGTCTAAAGCGCATGCTGTAAATGTTGTAAAAACTCTTCGATCAGTGCTTCATTACGCGAGAAATAAGACCATTGCCCATATTTAGTGACATGAATCAGCCCTGCCTGTTGCAGCACCGATAAATGATTGGACATGGTTGATTGAGAGATATCGGCAATTTTTTCCATCTGCCCTGCGCACACGCCACGACTAAAATCAGTTCCACATTCTTCAGCAGAAATATAACGTTCAGGTTCTTTTAAACATTGCAGAATCTGACGTCTAATCGGGTTGGCTAAGGCTTTATAAATTGCTTCTGTGTCCATCTCATTTCACTCATGTTCATGATCAGCACCTTACCTAGAATCATTATATCGAATTTATGCGATATTAATATCGAAATTTATCGATATTGTATATTCATTTTGTAAATTGCTGCAATCTTGTACAAATTCACTCTATTCTAACATTGTCTGATCAACGGGTCGGAGGAACTCAACTCACCCCATTTTAAAGCTAAAAAAACAGAGGACCGGCCTCTGTTTTTTTAGCAATAAACTTATAAACCCTGTTTTAAACTGGCTTCAATAAATTTATCCAGATCACCATCAAGGACTGCGCCGGTGTTCGAGCTTTCTACACTAGTACGCAAGTCTTTAATACGTGAATCATCCAGTACGTATGAACGAATCTGGCTGCCCCAACCGATATCAGACTTGGTATCTTCCAGTGCCTGCGCAGCATCAGTACGTTTTTTCATCTCTAATTCATAGAGTTTGGCACGTAACTGTTTCCAGGCATGATCACGGTTAGCATGTTGTGAACGCTGGTTCTGACATGCCACTACAATACCTGTTGGTGCATGGGTTAAACGCACCGCAGAATCGGTTTTGTTAATATGCTGACCACCGGCACCCGATGCACGATAAGTATCGGTACGGACATCTGCAGGATTGATATCAATTTCGATGTTGTCATCAATTTCAGGTGAAACAAACACAGCCGAGAATGAAGTATGACGACGGTTACCCGAGTCAAATGGCGATTTACGCACTAAACGGTGGACACCTGATTCGGTACGTAACCAGCCATAGGCATACTCACCTTCAACGCGGATTGTTGCCGATTTTATCCCCGCAACATCACCGTCAGACTCTTCCATCAATTCTGCTTTAAAGCCGTGACGTTCAATCCAGCGCATATACATACGAAGTAGCATTGAAGCCCAGTCTTGTGCTTCTGTACCACCGGAACCGGCCTGAATTTCCACATAACATGGGTTCGGATCCATCGGATTACTGAACATACGACGGAATTCAAGTTTTGCCAGTTCAGCTTCAGACGCATCTAATTCTGCTTGTACATCTTCAAGCAAGCTTTCGTCGTCTGCTTCAACCGCTAAATCAAGCAACGCTTGCGCATCTTCAAGCTGTGTTGATAAACCTTCAAGCACATTTAATACGTTTTCAAGCTCGCCTTTTTCTTTGGCCATCGCTTGCGCACGACTTTGATCATTCCAGATTGCTGGATCTTCTAACTCGCGGAGAACCTCTTCTAAACGCTCTTTTTTCAGATCGTAGTCAAAGATACCCCCGTAGTGTTTGACCACGGTCGTTTAAGTCTTTTAATTGGTTTAGATAAGGATTAATTTCCACGTGAATTACTCTCAATCAGAATATTAGGCTTAAATAGCCGTCGATTATAACACAGAGCGTCGATGCAATTTTAGAGGGCTTATGCGTACTAACAGTTAAACAAAATGTCTTTTTTATTAAAAATGTGCATGTTTTTTAAGCATTATTACAATTTTTTAACAACAATAACCTTTGGGGTTTTTACGCACCGCACACTATTAGCGCTCGGTCTTGCTGCAATTGCTTCTTCAAGTTTTGCTTATAATGCTCAATTAAATGGTGGGTTCACTTACACTGATCATGATGATAATTTTACCGATATAGACAATCAATTTGAGCTAAAAGGCATTTTTTACTTCAATCCTGTTTCTACTAAAAATGCACCTCTTTCGGTTATATGCCTTGATCTAATGTGCCATTCGCTGCAGGTATTGACGGCTATCAAGACGATGCTGACTTGGAAGACAACCGCTTCGCAGTACGTGCAAAATATGTAGAGTCAATGGATCAAGGTCAATTTTTAAATCTGGAAGCTGACAGTGCATTTGGCGATACAGATAGTTTGACACTTGGCGCAGACTACTATTTCGACCAAGCTTTCAGCGTAGGGGCAGCTTATAATATTCAAGATGATGGCGAAGATGACGTGGATTTCTTCTCGATTCGTTCTAAATATTTCATTAATTCTAACTTTGCAGTGGGTAGCGAAGTTGGTTTTGGTGATGATGTTCAAGCATTTACTATCAATGTAACTTATCGTTTTTAATTGAAAAAAAAGCACTAAAATGAATACTTAAAAGCACGCTAAATTGAGGATGCTTTTATGGTTAACTCATTATTATGTTACAAAATACTTAAAATTTTATTAAAAATTCACATAAATCCATTAACTCTCCATAATTTTAATAAAACAAAACATTTTAATAATTATATATTTTTCAAATATTTAACATTATTAAATTACATAAGATTACGTTAGCAACATTTGAGTAACCTTGCAAGGATTGACCTGCCTTCATTTTACTCTAGACTAAAAGTTGTAACAAAAAATGTATTAATTTTAACCACAAATTTGAGGGGTAGTATCCATGAAAAAATTAGCCATTGCTTCAGCACTTCTTTCTGCTCTAGCAATTACAGGTACAGCAAATGCATACCAAGCCGAAGTAGGCGCAGCAGCAGCTTATATTGACCCTGATAATGGTAGCTCAGGTAGTGCTTTTGGTGTAGATGGTACTTATTACTTCAACCCCGTACAAACTCGTAATGCGCCACTTGCAGAAGCAGCATTCCTTGACCGTGCCAGCAACGTTAATGCGCACGCAACATTTGCTGACCGTGGTGACCTAGATAACAATACCTATGGTGTTGGTGCTGAAGTTTTCGTACCAAATTCTGACTTTTATTTAAGCGGTAACATCAGTAAAAATGAAGCAGAACGTTTCAACATACTGGGTCAAAAATATGATTTTGATACCACTTATTATTCAGCTGAAGTCGGTTACCTTCCCGCTCCAGGCCTATTGATTGCCGCTGGTGTGAAAGGTTATGACAACGACAATGATGATGGTGTAGATCCTACAGTTCGTGCCAAATATGTAACTACCTTAAGTAATGGTAAAGACATCAACCTAGAAGCTGGTGCTGCATTTGGTGATCTAGATGAATACAATCTTGCTGCCGATTACTTCATTGATAAAACACTCAGTGTTGGTGCTGACTACCACAACAATGACTTAACTGATCAAAGTGAATTTGGCATTAATGCTCGTAAATTCTTTACTGAGCAAGTAAGTCTTGAAGGTCGAGTTGGTTTCGGTGAAGTGGGTAATAACGACTACAACTCATTCGGTGTAGCTGCCAAATACCGCTTCTAAGCATTTCTTCACCAGTTTTCATAAATGGCCCATCTTCGGATGGGCTATTTTTTTGCCCTCAAATTAAGCATTTAGGTAGAAAATGCAGATTGACTGTGCGATTATTTAATATACAATTCGTTACAATTGTAATATAAAAATCATATTTTATAACAAAGAGAGAAATCTAAATGCTTAAAAAAATTGCTCTTGCTACAGCACTTCTTGCTGGTCTGGGAACTGCTCACGCTTACCAAGCTGAAATTAATGGGAGCTATGAAAATACCGATATCGATGACAGCGGAGATCTCGATACATTTGCGATCAGTGGCAAATATTATCTAAATGGTGTAAATGCTAAAAATGGTCCACTTGCAGAAGCAGCTTTTTTAAGCAAAGCAAGCAATATCGGTCTTGGCTATGCCAATGCCAGTACTGATGAGGATTTTGCAGACTTAGAAATCGATACTGTTGGGGTAAACGGTGAGTTTTTTATTCCTAACTCACAGTTTTATGTTTCTGGAAGCTTAAATCGTGCTGAAGTGACTGTTGAAACAGCTTTTGGCAAAGCTTCAGATGATAACGTGGGCTATGCATTAGAAGCTGGCTATCTTCCTGTAGATGGACTACTTATTGCTGCGGGTATTTCTAAAGAAAACATTGATCCGGTATATGTTTCAAAAAATGGTTTCATAGACACTTTTACCAATATAGCCTCTGTAGCAGATGAGACTGCTGTGACTTTGCGCGCAAAATACGTCACTCAAATTGGCAATCATTTTACCAATTTTGAGGGAGCAACATATTTTGGAGATGAAACTACATATCGTCTAGGTGCAGACCTTTACCTCGATCCTACACTTAGCGTTGGTATTTCCTTGGCTGACTCAACTATTGAAGATTCAGATACCATTTTCAGTATTCGTGGTCAGAAATTCTTTACTCCAGTCATTGCTGCAGGTATTAATTACACTACAACTGATGGTGCAGACTCTTTTGGAATCAACGGTACTTTCCGCTTCTAAGCTTTAAGATTAAAAACAAAAACCGCTCAATTGAGCGGTTTCTTTATTGCTCCAAATGGATCACGCGTAGTTGTAAGCTGACGTTGCCATTGAATTCATTTTTATCAATTTCATAGACCAGTCGTACACTGCCCTGCATGGCATCAAATTCAAATTTGTCTCGCGCATTAAATGCGATTGCTTCTACAATTTGACCATTTTGCAAAGCCAGACGCAACTTTAAATGCATTTCTTTCAGCCAGCGATAATCTAGAATTTTAAACACCCCTTCAAAAATCGGTGATGGGAATTTTTGTCCCCAAGGGGTTAAGTTTTGCAAAAAATCGACTGTTTCAATGTGAAAATGTTCAGTCGGTAATTCACCATCGGTCCATAAAGTGGCATGAAAAAGCGACTCATCCATATTGGAGATCAACGCTTCAAACACCTGCTTAAATTCATCAAAATGCTGTTTTTCAATGGTCAAACCCGCCGCAGCGGCATGTCCGCCAAAATGACTGACCAAATGCGGATACTGTTCGGCAATCATTTCAATAGCATCGCGTATATGCACGCCTTCTATAGAACGTGCCGAGCCTTTAATATGAATGCCATCTTCATCTGCCGCAAAAACGATACTGGGACGGTGAAACTGTTCTTTCAGGCGACCAGCCACAATACCAATTACACCCTGATGCCAATGCGGTTCAAATAAAATTAACGCAGCAGGCAAATGCTCTTGATCTAGCTCAAGCTGGATCAGTTCAGACAGCGCCTCCTGCTTCATCTGAATCTCGACCTGACGGCGCTCAGTGTTCAACTGATTTAATTGCTGAGCTAAGGGATAGGCTGTTTGCAGATCGGCAGCCAGCAGACACTCAATACCGATATCCATGGTTTCCATACGTCCGGCCGCATTAATACGTGGACCAAGCACGAAACCCAGATCTTGAGCCTTTAAAGAGGCAGGATCACGTCCGGCAATATCCAGTAATGCACTAATCCCTGCACGACACTGATTTTGCTGAATACGCTTTACCCCAGCATCGACCAAAATGCGATTGTTATAATCCAGGCTTGCGACATCAGCATAAGTCCCAAGTGCAACCAGATCTAGATACTGGGCAACTTTTGCAGTGGACTTGCCTAATTGACTGCGATAACTGGACAAATTGGCAAGCAGGTAAAATGCCACCCCTACTCCAGCCAGAGCTTTGCTGGGAAATTCACAGCCCAACTGATTCGGATTGACCACCGCTTCTGCTTTAGGGGTTTCTTTGGTGGTTAAGTGATGATCGGTAATAATCACCTGCATGCCATGTGCTTGAGCCTGTTCTACCCCGGCATGACTGGAAATGCCATTATCTACCGTAACCAGTAAATCTGGCTGAAAACTTGTAAAAGCCAAATCGGCAATGGCTGGTGTTAAACCATAGCCATATTTAAAACGGTCCGGCACCAGATACTGAACATCAGCCCCCATATCGCGCAGCGCTAGAATCATTAATGCGGTACTGGTGGCACCATCGGCATCATAATCTCCCACAATCACAATTTTCTTTTGCTGATCAATCGCCTGATCCATCAACTGAATGGCTGCATCCAAACCTTTGATGGTCGGTGCTAAAAGATGCTTCAGTTTCAGTTCAAGTTCTTGTTCTGATTGCACACCGCGACGCGCCAAAATTTGCGCAATAAACGGCGACACGCCCTGAAAATTTTCAGGGCGTGTAATAAACGGTCTTTGCTGAATCAGTGTTTTTGGCATTAAGGCATGAGTCGTTGTAATTTCCACTTACCGTCGATTCTTTCATAACACAAGCGGTCATGTAAACGGTTTGGACGACCTTGCCAGAATTCATAATAATCTGGCGTCAAGCGATAGCCGCCCCAGAATACCGGTTTAGCCAGAACAGCTTTGTCATTGACCTGATTTTGCAAAATTTGAAAACGTGACTGTAATTCTTCCCGGCTGGCAATCACTCCGCTTTGTGGCGTACTGATATGCGCTGCAATCTGGCTATCGCGTGGGCGTTTATGATAGTAATCGGTCGATTCTTCTAAAGAGATTTTCTCAACCCGACCACCCACACGGATTTGGCGCTCTTGCTCCGGCCAATAGAACAGCAATTCGGCATAAGGATTTTCTGCCAAATCCTGGCCTTTTTGGCTGTCGTAATTGGTATAAAAATCATAACCTGCTTCAGTCGCACCACGTAATAATAGGGTACGCACATGCGGACGGCCTTGTGCACTCGCAGTTGCCAATGACATGGCATAGGGTTCATGCAGTTTCGCTTCTAAAGCATGGTTAAACCAATTCAAGAATTGCTCATGCGGGTTTTCAGCCGCATGAGTTTCGTGTAATTCCCCTTTTTGGTAACTTAAGCGCAGTTCGCTTAAGTCTTTAATCAGATCATTCATATTGTTCCCTTATGCTGCGTTAGAGCGTACACGATCTGCAAGCTGATTGGCCAAATCGGTTACTTCCTGAAGATTGTCACCTTCAACCATCACTCGAATGACCGGCTCTGTTCCTGATTTACGGATCAGTAAACGACCACGGCCCTTCAATTGTTCTGCTGCCTGATCAAATTCAGCCACCAATGCCGGCACAGAGTACGGGTCAAACATTTCCGCCAGACGCACATTCACCAATACATTCGGTAATAGGGTAAAACCTTCAACCAATTCATGCAGGGCTTTTTGTTGCTCGACCATCACGGTCAATACTTGTAATGCCGCAATAATGGCATCACCTGTGGTGCTCTTATCTAAAGTCAGAATATGCCCGGAAGGTTCACCACCAATCACCCAGCCATTTTCGTCCAAAGCTTGCAAGACATAACGGTCACCTACTTTGGCACGCACAAATGGAACTTGCGCTTTTTCCAAAGCCAGTTCAAGCGCCATATTGCTCATGACCGTACCCACAATACCTGCAGGTTTGCGCTTGCCCTGAGTAGCCAAAATATACAGGATATGGTCGCCAGTGATTTGCTCACCGTTTTTATCCACCATAATCACGCGGTCTGCATCACCATCAAAGGCAATACCCAAATCTGCCTGATGTTCAAGCACTGCCTTTTGCAGGTTTTCCGGATGGGTTGAACCGCAGTCCTGATTGATGTTTAAGCCATCTGGTTCATTATACAGTGCCACAACTTTGGCACCCAGTTCTTTAAATACCGATGGTCCCACGTTATAGGCAGCACCATTGGCACAGTCCACCACAATTTTTAAATTACTGAGATCAAAATGGTATGGAAAGGTAGATTTACAGAATTCAATGTAACGGCCATTGGCATCTTTAACACGCACACTTTTACCCAGGTTTGCGGTATCTTCAATTTTTAACTCATTTTCCAGTTCCTGGTTAATCGCATCTTGAATCTCATCGGGAAGTTTCTTGCCTTCGCTAGAGAAGAACTTGATTCCATTATCAAAATAAGGATTGTGCGAAGCTGAAATCACGATTCCCAGGCTGGCATGTAAAGCACGGGTTAAATGCGCAATTGCAGGAGTGGGTAACGGGCCAAGCAAATGCACATACACGCCCGCCGCATTTAAACCTGCCTGTAATGCAGATTCTAGAATATAGCCCGATAAACGGGTATCTTTGCCTAGAACAACGATGGGTTTATTTTTATTGCTATATTGTTTTAATACTTTGCCCGCAGCAAACCCAAGCTTGAGTGCAAATTCAGGTGTAATTGGAAGTTCCCCGAACTTTCCGCGGATGCCATCTGTACCAAAATAACTCATTCTTTACTCACTTCTTATACATGTAGATGGGATTGATCATCCAATTTTAGTCTTAATTACTTTACACCAAAATCAAAAAAGCCGTCATATAAATGACGGCTTTTCCTGAATTTGATTACTAAAAATCAACCAACACGGTAGTTAGGTGCTTCTTTAGTAATAGTCACGTCATGCACATGCGATTCAGACATACCTGCCGCTGTGATTTTCACAAACTTGGCATTTTGACGAAGATCGTTCACGGTTGCAGAACCGGTATAACCCATAGAAGAACGCAGGCCACCCATCATCTGGTGCACAATGTTACCCATAGGGCCTTTGTAAGGTACGCGACCTTCAATACCCTCTGGAACTAATTTTTCAGCGCCAGCTTTAGAGTCTTGGAAATAACGGTCAGCAGAACCTGTTGCACCTGCCATTGCACCCAATGAACCCATACCACGGTAAGCTTTGTAATAACGACCCTGGAAGAATTCCACTTCACCTGGTGCTTCTTCAGTACCAGCCATCAATGAACCGACCATGATTGTGCTTGCACCCGCACCAATTGCTTTGGCCATATCACCAGAGAAACGAATGCCACCATCTGCGATCAATGGAATTTGTTCTTTCAATGCATTGGCAACGCTGTCGATTGCAGAGATTTGCGGCATACCAATACCAGCAACAATACGCGTTGTACAAATTGAACCAGGACCGATACCCACTTTCACCGCATCCGCGCCTGCATCAAGAAGTGCAAGAGCAGCATCACCAGTCGCAATGTTACCGCCAATCACCTGAACTTGCGGATAGTTGGCTTTGACCCAACGTACGCGCTCAATCACGCCTGCAGAGTGACCATGTGCTGTATCCACAACAATGGCATCTACACCTGCTTCAACCAGTGCTTCAACACGGCTTGGCGTTTCTACACCCGTACCGACTGCGGCACCGACACGTAAACGACCAAGATCATCTTTACAGCTGTTTGGATAAAGTTCCGCTTTACGGAAATCAGTGACTGTAATCAAACCTTTAAGTTCGTTATTGTCACCCACTACCAATACTTTCTCAATACGATTTTTTTGAAGAAGTGCTTGGATATTTTCTTTTGATTCGTTTTCGCGAACAGTCACGAGACGATCTTGACCTGTCATGATGTTGCTAACAGGTTGTTCCAGATTGGTTTCGAAACGTGTATCACGACCTGTCACAATACCGACTACTTTGCCATCTTTAACAACAGGTACACCGCTGATGTTGTTGGCTTGAGTGATTGCAATCAGTTCACGAACAGTGGTTTCTGGCGTTACGGTGATAGGATCTTTCACCATACCTGCTTCAAATTTTTTCACACGGCGTACTTCTGCAGCTTGTGCAGCAATATCCATGTTTTTGTGCAAGATACCAATACCGCCATTTTGTGCCATTGCAATTGCCATACGGGATTCAGTTACCGTATCCATAGCTGCTGACACAAGAGGAATATTCAGGTTAATGCCACGAGTAAGGCGTGTCTTTAAGGAGACATCTTTTGGGAGAACAGTTGAGTAGGCAGGGAGTAATAAGACATCATCGAAGGTTAGAGCTTCTTGAACGATGGTCAACATAACAGTCTCACTGGTAATTTCCGTGCGCTATTATAAACAAAAAAAACAGTTTTATTCATGCTAATTTCAAACAGCAATGCAAAATAAATTTACATTACTGAATATCGGCCAACTTTTTTATTAAAAAACAGTCATTTTAATGCATGAGCATGTAAATTTGAGCGGGTACTCGATTAGCAGACCTGATCAAAATCTTCATCATTGGTCGACTCAAAAGATTCAAGCGGCACAAAAGGGATCATGCTATGCGCCCGTCTGGCCTTATTGCATTGCTCATCGGCAATTTGCACTTCTTTGCATGAGGAGCTGCGTGCCTCATACATGCCACAACTGACCTGCTTGCCTATTTCACCGGTCAGGGCAATACAGCGCGGTGACTTTTGATTGGTTCCCGCCATACACGAATATACCGCTGTTACAGGTTCCGTATAGTGTTCGGGCATGGCAAGCCCTTCTGCCCAATAAAATGAAACTCGAAAATAGGCGCAGCAAGCGCCACAGCTTAAACAGGCATCCTGAGTGGGTACTTGAGACAACATTCTTATAAGTTCTCGTCATCTGACATATTTTTTAGTGCAAAAATCTTAAAAAATGTTGCGCTTTAACTCAAGCTTTTTTCATCTATTTAAGATTTATTATTCGGGATAGGTAAATACGGTTTCATCCATTAAATCGACACCGCATTCCAGAGTTTCAATCCAGTCCAGAAATTGATTCACCTGCTCTGTGCCAATGAATGGTGTACCATGCTGCGGCACAATCATTTCCACGTCCATGGTACGAACCATTTGTACCCAAAGACGGATCACTTTATTGCAACACATATAACGTTGATGGAAACCTTTCATCTTCGGGATATGTGCAGCAAAATTTTCCAGTGGTTTAGAGGCATCATCTACCATGGATGCGCCCATATCACCAGAAAACAGAATTTTAGCAATCGGATCATAAAACTGGAAATTACCGACCGAGTGCAGGAAATGTGCCGGAACAGCAACAATGCTCGATTCACCCAACGGAATCACCTGACCATGGTCAGGCAGCTCAACCAGACGATCCAGCCAGTTCCCTTTCATCCGGTCGCTCATGAAAGCCGAGTTCAAATGCGGCAAGAAACGTGCCCATAATTTGGATGCTACCACTTTGGCCTCGGTATAGACCAGCCAGCGTGGCATAGAAGTAATAATGTCAGGGTCCTGATGGGATGCCATGACATAATCAAGATTGGTTAGACGGGTATATTTGTTCAGTTCCATCGTCAATGGAACATAGGTCAAGTCACCCCCTGGATCAAGCACTGCAGCACGTTCATGATCTAGGATTAAAAACTGGTTTGCCTGTACACCTTCACCTTTCACTAAACTGGTAAAACTAATACATTTATGCGTACCATTATCAAATAGTACCTGTGATGTGGTGCGATCAAACGCCATACCCATTCCCCAAAATATCGTTTTTAGACTAAATTTTTAATTCCTCTCAACATATAGGGATTCATGGAAATTTACAACAAAATAACATCTGAATATTGGTAGATTTATCAGTAAATTGTGCGGTATTTCACAATAAAAAAATCCCGACAAAAATACCAGGATTTTTTTAACGCTATTCAAATTTAAAAGAAATAATGTTGCACCAGTGCCACCACACCAATCACCAAAAACACAACTGCACCAATTTTATGAATCAGTGAAATCGGTAGTTTTTCTGCCAGTTTGTTACCAATAAAGACTGCAGGAGCATTGACCAGCATAATCCCGAGGGTGGTACCCAATGTCACCCAGCCTATACTGTCAAAGCGCGCGGCAAGGGCCACGGTAGCAATCTGGGTTTTATCACCAATTTCTGCCAGAAAGAATAAAACAAACGTGGCACCAAAAACGCCATATTTTTGCCATTTATTAATGCTTTCAGTTTCATCATCCAATTCATCTGGAATCAGCATCCACGCCGCCATCCCAATAAATCCCAGGGAAACAATCCATAACAATACGGTCGGGCTCAGCACAGTGGTAATCCATTGACCCAGTACAGCGGAAATACCATGGTTAACCACAGTCGCCAGGAAAATTGCGATCAGAATTGGTACAGGTTTACGGAAACGCGCAGCCAGCAGCAAAGCCAGCAATTGAGTTTTGTCACCCATTTCGGACAAGGCAACAACAGCTAAAGAAATCAGGAAGGCTGAAAGCATGATGTATTTCTCTGGCTAGCATAATAAAACCTATGACTCACCCCTCCTGCTAGCCAAATTGAGCAGAGTGGTAAATCAAAGGTCTTGCCAACAAAAAGAAAATCATGATCAAAAGATCATTTGGTTCTTTGCTATGATGACCATGTTCTGTGGAACAATTATGTTGACCATCACCTTTTTACATTGCGTAAAAAGCGGCTACTCCCCAATGAAGTGCATGTATTTTAAGCTGAAAGATAATTTTTTTCAAATGACTTTAAAAATATCATTTCAGGATAATGCTAAACATTGCTATCCATGGCTAAAATTGCATTAAAGATCATTTTAAGCGGCTGTGTTCAGCGTCTTATCCCTATCATAAAAATGAGTCTGTGTATGTTCTCAATACCAAAGCTTTCACAAAAAAACCCTGCCGAAGCAGGGTTTTGTGTAGCCTAAACTGAAATTAGAGCAACAGACTGCGGATATCCGCCAACAATTTGGTCAGCTTATGGGTAAAGCGTGCTGCATCTGCGCCATTAATCACACGATGGTCATAAGACAATGACAACGGCAACATCAGCTTAGGATCAAAACCTGTACCATTCCAAACCGGTTGCATGGTGGCAGGTGAAATACCCAAAATCGCCACCTGAGGCCAGTTCACCAATGGGGTAAATGCAGTACCGCCAATTGAACCCAGGCTGGTAATAGTGAAGTTGGCGCCCTGCAAGTCTTTCGGTGACAATTTCTTGTCACGTGCCTTCTTGCTCAGTTCACCCAATTCAACTGCAATTTGCTTAATTGATTTTTGATCTGGATTACGCAGTACCGGCACAGTCAAACCATCCGGCGTTGCCACGGCAATCCCCATATGGATTTCATTACGCAGCAATACCGATTTTTGGTCGTCCGCCAAATGGCCAGCAAAATACGGCTCTTCCTTCAACAGATGAGCGACTGCTTTGGCAATGAAAGCCAGAATCGTCAAACTAATGCCATCCTGTTTAAACTTGGCCTTGAGCTCACCGCGCCATGCTTCAAGCTCGGTAATATCCGCCAGGTCAAACTGGGTCACCTGTGGAATGTAGTTATTCAACGACAACTGCGGTACAGATACTTGCTGTAAGCGTGTCATTACTTTTTCTTCAGTACCGCCAAAAGCACTAAAATCAGGCAATTTAGGTAAACCAGAAACTTGGATTACAGCCTGTGCAACAGGAGCTGCTTGCGGAGCTGTCAGACGTGTTTTTACATAGGCAAACACATCTTCTTTCATCAAGCGATCATGGGCACCCGAAGCTTTGACTTCAGCCAAGACCACGCCCAACTCACGAGCTAGCTTACGTACCGCAGGCCCAGCATATACCTTGGCATTAGCAGCACTTTGCTCTTTAGTCAGCTTATCAGCCGATTGAACCGGTACTTGCTCTACAGATGTAGCTGCTTGTGGCGCTGCTGTCGGAGCAGGTGCTGCTTTGGCTGCGGGAGCAGCTTCAACTTTGGCTGGCTGAGCTACAGCAGCTACTGCCTGTCCTTCCGCTTTGATGGTCACCAAGGCCACACCTTGTGAGACATTTTGCCCTACTTGGACGTGGATGGCTTTAATCACCCCTGCCGATGAGCTTGGTACTTCAACGGTGGCTTTGTCGGACTCAACCACAATAATGCTTTGATCCGCTTCAACCGTGTCACCGACTTGAACTAAAATTTCCGCCACTACAGCTTTATCTACACCCAGATCAGGCACAGCAATTTCAATGTTTCCGCTTGGTGCAGAGGTTGCAGGCGCCTGAACCGCCGCTTCTGCTTTTGGCACATTCACAGAAGCTGTTTCTGTAGAAGATGCTGTTGTAGAAGCTGTACTTGGCGCTGCTTCAACAGCTGAAGATGCTGTTTTCACTTTGAGCAGAACCACACCTTCTTTGACCGTGTCGCCTGCCTGAACTTCAACGCTCTCAACCGTACCAGCAACGGTACTTGGCACTTCTACAGTGGCTTTATCGGATTCAACCACCACAATGCTTTGATCAACAGCGATTTCATCACCCACCTGGACCAAAATTTCACCGACCAGGGCTTTTTCTACCCCAATGTCAGGTACTTGTACTTCAACCACTGAAGCGCTGCCAGTCGGAGCCTTCGGTGCAGAAGCTGCTGGTTGATGGGATGCCAGTTCTTGCATAATTTCCTGATCAGGCAGCGAGGTCGGAGTATTTTCCGAAGTTTTCTGTGAAGCATCTGCTTCTTGGACTTCAGTCGTGCCTGTTGAACCATCCTCAGCTTCCAGTTCAATCAGCACCGAACCTTCAGACACCACATCGCCTGCTGCAACCGTAATACTTTTCACGATCCCTGCTGAAGTGCTTGGCACTTCAACAGAGGCTTTATCTGACTCAAGCAACACCAGGCTGTCATCTACAGCAACGCTATCGCCCACTTTCACTAAAATTTCAGCAACGGTGGCTTTGTCTACCCCAATATCAGGTGTTTTGATTTGCATGCTTAGTTCTCCTCACCTGATTGTTCTTTATAGTCAGCCACTGCCTGAACTTCAGGGTGTGCTTGAGGTGCCCAAGCGACTGGACGATCAGTATCAAGTTCGAAGCTGGAGATGGCATCTTTCACCAGACGCGCATCAACCTCGCCTTCATCAGCCAGTTTCTTCAAGGTTGCCACGACAATATGCGCGGCATCCACACCGAAGTAACTACGCAAATTGCCACGGGTATCTGAACGGCCGTAACCATCAGTACCCAAGGCTACGAATGGACGGTTGTCTGGAAGATAGGCACGGATCTGTTCGCTGTATGCACGCATATGATCAGTTGCAGAAACCACAATACCGTCAGTTTCACGCAATTGTTGTGACACCCAAGATTCCTTCGCTTCTTCAGCCAATGGATGCAGGCGGTTGTATTCTTCACACGCCATGCCATCACGTGCCAGTTCGTTGAAGCTGGTGACACTCCACACGTTCGAGTGAATCTGGTATTCATCACGCAAGATTTTCGCTGCTTTAATCACTTCACGAAGAATCACACCTGAACCCATCAGCTGGACAGTGGCTTTTTCATCTTCTTCAAGCAGATACATACCACGCTTGATGCCTTCTTCAACGCCTTGTGGCATTTCAGGATGCTCATAGTTTTCATTCATCACGGTCAGGTAATAGAACACGCGTTCCTGATTGACATACATGCGTTGCAAACCATCGTGTACGATGACCGCAAGTTCATAACCGAAA
This sequence comes from Acinetobacter sp. SM34, assembly GCF_022012365.1. Taxonomy (NCBI): domain Bacteria; kingdom Pseudomonadati; phylum Pseudomonadota; class Gammaproteobacteria; order Moraxellales; family Moraxellaceae; genus Acinetobacter; species Acinetobacter sp. SM34. The sequence continues at coordinate 139,158 of NZ_JAKLTP010000004.1, forward strand.
CATGGGTCATAAGACACACAGTTTGGAATGGTATTGGCCAGAATGTGCGAATGACCATCCTGATGCTGCAAACCTTCACCGTTCAATGTGGTACGGCCGGCAGTCGCACCGAGCAAGAAACCTTGAGCCTGTGCATCACCGGCTGCCCAGGCAATGTCACCAATACGTTGGAAACCGAACATCGAGTAGTACATGTACATCGGAATCATCGGCAGGTTATTGGTTGAATAACTGGTCGCCAAGGCTGCCCATGCACTCATCGCGCCGGCTTCGTTAATCCCTTCCTGCAACATGTGACCATCTTTGGCTTCACGATAGTTCATCAGCTGTTCTTGGTCTTCAGGAGTATATTTCTGACCATGTGCAGCATAGATACCCAACTGACGGAACATGCCTTCCAGACCAAAGGTACGTGCTTCATCCGGTACGATCGGAACCACGCGGTCTTTGATGGCTTTTTCTTTCAGCAGCGCTGAAATTAAGCGGACCATGACCATCGTGGTTGATTGTTGCTTGCCGTTTGAACCTTTTAATACGGCATCAAACACTGAAAGCTCTGGAATTGCCAAAACTTCACTTTCTTTACGACGTGCAGGCAGATAGCCACCCAATGCTTCACGACGCGCCTTCATGTATTTAATTTCAGGCGAATTTTCACTTGGACGGTAGAATGGAACTTCTTCAAGCTGCTCATCGGTAAATGGCAAGTTAAAGCGATTACGTACATACTTTAATGATTCAAGCTGCATTTTCTTGATTTGGTGGGTTTTGTTCACCGCTTCAATTTCTTCAGATAAGCCATAACCTTTTACCGTCTTGGCTAAGATAACTGTGGGTTGACCTGTCGATTTCATCGCTTCAGCATACGCAGCATAGACTTTGTATGGATCGTGACCACCGCGATTTAAGTTATCGATATCTTCGTCACTTAAATCTTTTACCAATGCTTCTGCTTCTGGGTATTTACCAAAGAAGTGTGCACGGGTATACGCACCACCTTTGACTTGATAACGCTGATAATCACCATCAACCGCCTCTTCCATCACGGCTTTTAAAGCGCCTGACTCATCTTTGGCAAGCAGCGGATCCCAATGACGGCCCCATACCACTTTAATCACGCGCCAGCCGGCACCACGGAACAAGGATTCAAGTTCCTGGATAATCTTACCGTTACCACGCACCGGACCATCAAGACGCTGTAAGTTACAGTTCACCACCCAAATCAGGTTGTCTAACTTTTCACGACCGGCAAGCGAAATCGCACCTGTACTTTCCGGTTCATCCATCTCACCATCGCCAAGATAAGCCCAGACCTTACGGTCTTCCTCTTTAATCAGGCTACGGTTCATCAGGTATTTTTGAATATGCGCCTGATAGATCGACATGATCGGACCCAGACCCATCGATACGGTCGGGAACTGCCAATAATCCGGCATCAAGTAAGGATGCGGATAACTCGGTAAACCATTGCCACCCACTTCACGGCGGAAATTGTTCAGTTGATCTTCAGTCAAACGGCCTTCAAGGAATGAACGTGCATAAATCCCTGGTGCACAGTGACCTTGGTAATAGATCATGTCACCACCAAAGTGGTCGCTATTGGCACGGAAGAAGTGGTTAAAACCGACATCATACAAGGTTGCAGAAGATGCAAAACTTGCCAGGTGACCACCGAGGTCGTCACCAGTTTTATTGGCACGTAACACCATCGCCAAGGCATTCCAGCGAATCAATGCACGGATACGGCGTTCCATATCTTGGTCACCTGGCATGGCCGGGGTTTCATCCACAGAAATGGTATTTAAGTAAGGAGTATTTAGACGCTGAATGGGAACATGCTTGGCAATCGCGCGCTGATAGAGTTTTTCTAATAAAAATGCAGCACGCTCTGTACCCATATGCTGCAAAACCGAGTCAAATGCGTCTTGCCATTCTTGGGTTTCTTGCGCGTCGGTATCACCATAAAACGCCATATTTCACCTGTTCCTTGAGCTTATTTATAGTCTCTATATGTACCATACTTTAAAGAGCATCAGTTATTGCTACAGCTGAATACGGAATAGCACTATTATTTAGATAATAAATACTTGTTGACCATTCTTTACGCAATAAAACAAAAAACCGCCAATATGGGCGGTTTTTTATACAATAACTATTCTCTTGAATGATACTCTTATATTCGAAAGCTCTAACAGCCTTAGAGTTACTCTTTAATGAATATGCAAATACCTGTAGTTTTCAATTGTCGTTATCCACTTATGGCAGCATTGCTAAATAAGGGGATGGATTTTTACGTTGTCCATCTTTGACTACTTCATAGTGTAGATGTGGGCCGGTACAACGACCAGTACAGCCTACATTGGCAATTTGCTCGCCTGCTTCCACACGATCGCCAACACGGGCAATCAAACGGGATGCATGTGCATAACGGGTCAAATAACCATTGCCGTGATTAATTTCCACGTATTGGCCATAACCGGTACCCCAACCTGACTTAGTCACTACACCCGGGCCAGTCGCATAAATAGGCGTACCACTTGGAGCAGACAAATCTAAACCTGAATGATGTTCAGCTCGCCCCGCCATGCTACGGCCACCAAAGTCTGAGCTCACACGTTTCATGGCTGGAAGAGGATGAGATACTAGCCAGGAGTAAGCATTGGCAGAATAAGTTTGTGAATTCTTTGAACCATATTTTTTAGCCAATGATTCATTGTTTAATTCAATTGTTTTTTCACGCAATTGAACATTCATTCTGGTATCAGCAGGAAGATCAATGTCATTTGATTCTGCATAAGACCCTTGAGCCAAAGTACGGGTCAATTGTTCAATGCGATCTACCGATGCATTGTTGGAGCTAGGATTTAATTCGACTAAATCTGCAAAAGCTACAGATGCGGCAGAAGCTGCCAATGAAAACGCTAATAAAATACGTCGCGTATGCATAAAAACCTCTTTTAACTGTTCTTAGTCAATGTCCTTGCGTGATCTCTTCCTTGATATCCACTAAAAGAAGTGCGTAAGATTAAGACACAAATATGTAGGAACAATGTATGTCGGAACCAGTGAACGTCTTTCAACAAACAAGAAAACACTTAAAAACAGGAAACTTTACGTTTCTCTCTACACAAGTTGCTGCATGGCAGAAACTTACAAAACTCATTCAACCGCTATTGCCCCAACCAGAGCAATGGCAAGTTGTTTGTTATCAACATGGCATTTTGACAATTACAGGTGCAAATCAAGCTATGATTAGTCAACTTGCATATCTTCAAAAGCAATATATCGCCCAATTGTTACAATTACCTGAATTTAAAGACTTACAAAAACTGCAAGTACGTTTAAGAATTCAGACGCAAGCCCCTCTAAAACCCCAATCTCTGTCCCGATCCCTTAGTCCAGATACTCAAGACTTACTTCGTGGTGCTGCCGACTTTGTAAGCGATCCTAAGCTTAGCCAAGCTATGCTACGTTTGGCAAGCAATAAAAAGTAACCAATACGGGCATACCTTTGAATTAATAAAAAAAATATGTGAACTGTTTAACAATTCATTTTGTTATATTATAACACTCGCATTAAAAGACAATGACTTATGTCACACTTACATAAGAAATAGGACATTGAGTAATGTCATCAAATGTTACAATTTCGTAATTACTTGGATCACTTTTAACATTGCGTAATAATTGATTATTTAAGGCATGGCCAGACTTATAGCCATCAAATTTGGCAATAATCTGGTGTCCCAAGAGATATAAATCTCCGACTGCATCCAAAATTTTATGCCGCACAAACTCGTCCGAGAAACGCAAACCTTCTTCATTGACTACACCGGTTTCATCCACTCCAATGGCATTTTCCAGACTGGCACCTAATGCCAGATTGTTGGCTTTTAAATAATCCAGATCTTTCATAAAACCAAAGGTACGTGCTCCACTGACTTCGTAGACAAAAGTTTCAGTAGAGAAATCGATGGTTGCGGACTGGTATTCTTTTTTAAATGCAGGATGATCAAAATCGATGGTGAAGTTGAGTTGAAAACCGTCATGAGGATGAAATACAGCGCGTTTATCATCAATGAGCGCTTTAACAGGTTTTAAAATCTTTATAAATTTCTTCGGCGCATTTTGTTCAGCCAGACCACCTTGCATTAGCAAGTAAATAAATGGGCCGGCACTACCATCCATAATCGGTACTTCTGAAGCAGAAACTTCAATAATAAGATTATCAATTCCCAGTCCGGCAATTGCACTCATGACATGTTCAATAGTACCGACTTTGGCATTTTCCTGAACCAGATTAGAACACATGAATGCTTCTTGAATCAGCATAGCATCTGCTGGAATATCCACCGGCGGATTTAAATCGATACGTCGAAATACAATGCCCCCATCCACATGGTGCGGCACAAAGTTAATTAAGACTTTTTGCCCACTATGAAGACCAATACCGCTCGCTTTCACGACACGCTTTAGGGTGCGCTGTTTCAACATGTTTTTCTATCATCTGCTCATCAAACCGCTATACGTTAGCATATTTAGCCATTGATAAAAAACAAAAAGGTAGCCTTAAGACTACCTTTTCTGCTGAATCTATACAGATTACCTAGCTCTATCTTTACTTACGTTGCTGATTTTTCAAGTAATCTTGAATACTCATTGGGGTTGGACGTGCTGAACCCACGGTTGGAGCAGGTGCGGCACTAGTCTCGTTGTGTTGACGTTGAATTGCCGGAACATCATCATCCTCAACTACAGCCTGAGCGACATGACTAGAAGGGCGTGTCACAGGCTGGGAAGTTGGACGTTTTACCGCATCTGCAGAATCGGCTGAATTTCGGGTTAAACCTGTTGCAATCACAGTCACGCTAATTTCATCACGTGCATCCGGATCAAATACAGTACCGTAGAACACCTGACCTTCATCCAGATCGACTATCTGATTGACTACATCGGTAATTTCTTCAATTTCACCGAAAGTCACGTCATCACCACCGGTCACGTTAATCAAGATACCTTTGGCATTCATGATCGTCACGTTATCGAGCAATGGACTGCGAATTGCTTGTTCAGCCGCCTGACGCGCACGGGTTTCACCACGACCCGAACCCACACCCATCATGGCATAACCACGCGTACTCATGGCAGTTTTCAAATCGGCGAAGTCAAGGTTGATGTGACCTGGGCGAACCACAAGGTCGAAGATACTGCGCACTGCATTCAGCAATACATCATCTGCTTTTTTGTACGCATCTTTCATTGAAATGTCGCGGAACACTTTAAGCAAACGCTGGTTAGGAATAATAATCAGTGAATCGACATGCGCTTCTAAAGCTTCTATGCCTTTTTCAGCAGACTGTTGGCGACGTTTCCCTTCAAAGTTGAAAGGTGTAGTCACCACACCAACGGTCAAAATACCCATTTCTTTCGCAATTTCAGCGACCACTGGCGCAGCACCGGTACCTGTACCACCACCCATACCCGCAGTGACGAATACCATATCGGTACCTTCCAGATGCTGGCGAATGATTTCACGGCTTTCTTCAGCAGCAGTTTGACCTACCTGAGGATTTGCACCTGCACCCAAACCACGTGTGCTTTGCTCACCCAGCTGGATTTTGAATTGGGCATTCATACGGTCTAAAGCTTGTTTGTCGGTATTGGCACAAACAAATTTTACCCCTTGAATGTCGGATTCAAGCATATGTTGTACAGCATTACCACCAGCACCACCAACACCAAATACAGTGAAACGGGCTTGACCGTTGCTATCGTTTTGATCATCTTCTAAAAATTCAAATGAGGCCATGACCTTTGGATTTCCTAATTCGTAATTGGCAGTCACTTAAGCCCGTATACTGCCTTGATCTTAATAAAAATTGTGTTTTAGGATGCTGTCCAACTACATGCTTGTCAAGTACAAGCCGTTAGACGTACAACTTCCTAACAATATTCCCAATAAATTTCACTTAAAATATCGATTTTAACTGATTGTTTAACGCCGACCATGCCCGACCTACCCGCTTAAAGACAGTCAGTTTTTCAGGGTCTGTCGCTTCTACAATGGTATCTTGCGTATCACTTTGGCTAAACATCAACAAACCGGCAGCAGTCGTATATTGTGAACGACGTAAAGCAGCCTGATTCTGTTCGTCAGCATGCACTTGTACCGGCGGATTACCTAAATGCGCTGAAACACCCAACATATGACGTGCCAAATTTACCATGCCTTCAATTTGACTGGCATCACCAGTCAGTACCACACCATGATACAAACCATGAATGGCCCCATTACGCTGTAACTCCTGATGAACCTGAGTCAGAATTTCTTCATAACGCGCAATAATGATTTCCGCCAGTTCAATGCGGCTGATGGTTTGTGGTCCATCAATGCCCTGAAATTGAATCATATGGTCAGGTTTGACCACTTTCAGGTCAACACAGCCATATAACAACTTCAGGCGTTCAGCTTCTTCGGTCGTGGTTTGCAATACCGCAGCAATATCACGAGTGACATGTTCACCACCACGTTGCAAAGTATGCGTCAATGCCAGACGACCATCCAGATACACGGCAATATTGGTGGTACCGGCACCGATATCGACCAAGCATACACCATATTCTTTTTCATCTTTCAGCAAACTGGCTTCAGCAGTCGCCAAACAGGAGACCACCATTTTCTCGACGCCAATATTGGCCCCTTTCAATGCACGATCCAGGTTCTGCATGGTGCTGATTGGCAACATCATCAGCTGATAATGCCCCATCATGCTATGTGCAGACATGCGAATCGGATTTTGCACCCACTCAGCAGAATCGTCCAATTCAAAACCCAAAGGTACCGCACTGACCAGATAATGATCTGAAGTCAGATGGCTGGCTTTGGCCAACTCGAGCGCACGAACCACTTCGCTTGTTGTAATTGTATGGTCACTATTTTCAATAGGTGTACGACCTGATGCATAAAAGCTTTTTAATTCTGCACTTGGAATGGAAATCCAAGCGGAATGCACCCGGCATTCAGCCATATCTTCTGCTTCTTGTACGGCATTTTTAATTGCAGTGATGACCTTGTCGAGACTAACAATTTTCCCTTTATTCATGCCTCGGTTACGAGCGGTTGCCATCCCAATCACTTGGATATTGTCTGGCGCATGTACCTTACCAATCAAAACTGAAACTTTGTGTGTCCCAATGTCAATCGCAACAACCGAGGGAACAGCTTCATTCATTATCTACTACTACCATTACGTGTTTAGTTAATTTATGGCCTTAAGCCTCTATTTTATATAAAGCCGCTCAATTATGGCTTTACCATTCTCGCATCTGCAATGCTTGTGTCATCAATCGTTACAACAAAATGACCATTTACAATATTCGGGGGTGCTGAATTCTTCCATTGTATGGCCAATCCATTTCGATAACGCAAGTCCACTGACGAAATTTTAGCCCAAACTGGTTTTAAATCACTTTGTGCCAGATGACTCAAGCGTTGAAGTTTACCCATGGTCTGATCCTGATCCACAATAATGCGTAAACCTGAATCAAACTGCATGAACCAGGTCATACGTTCTGTTAAATATAATTCTTTTAAACGAACATTGACCGGCAGGAATAACTGATTAATTTCATTGTAGCGACGCATCATCATTTTTGACTGAGAAGCAGGGCCATGCAGCAAAGGTAATTTCTGGTTATTTTGCGGAACCACTTCTGCAAAAATATCACCACTATCACTCAATAATCGCCCGGTTCCCCAACGGGCAATGGCATGACGAGGCATCACTCGCACACGAATTGAATTTGGCCATGCGCGTGAGACCACCACACGATCAACCCAAGACAACTCTAAAGCCTGATCCCGGATTTGTTCCAGATCAGAAGTAAAATAATTTTCCGTTACTTTGGGTGCCACATGGGTCGTGACCTGGCGATTTTCAGCCTCTGAACGGGTACCCACCACATTCAGTTCTGCCACCCGCGCATCAGTCATGACGCCATACAGACCATATATCCCCACAGCCAATACTACAAGTGCAACCAGCATCAATAACCAGCCACCCAGATTCGTAAGCTTTTCCTTACGTGTAGGTGGCTTATCATGAATTGAAGTAATTGCTGCTCGTTTACGACGCATTGAAGCAGGGAGTTGAGCCATAGTTTAGTGAGCCGCAGCCGTTAAAGTTTGTTCTAAAATAGCCACACACAATTCATCAAAACTATAACCAACAGCTTTGGCAGCCTTTGGTACGAGTGAATGACTGGTCATGCCCGGAACAGTATTCACTTCCAATAACCAGAAGTTGCCCTGTTCATCCTGCATGGCATCAATACGCCCCCAACCACTTGCACCTACGGCCTGAAAAGCACGTAAACACAAAGCTTGCAGACGCTTTTCCTCATCTTCGCTTAAACCGCATGGAATGCCGTACTGCACGTCATTACGGTTATATTTGGCTTCATAATCATAGAATGCCACATCTTTTGGTGGTTCCAAGCGAATGATTGGCAAAGCCTGACCATTTAAAATCACAATGGTGAACTCACGGCCAGTGATCCATTTTTCCGCCATCACCACTGCATCATGTTCAGTCGCCTTGGCAATCGCATCAGCAAAGTCCTCTTTACGTTCAACTTTGCTCATGCCAATACTTGAACCTTCATGTACCGGCTTGATAATGAATGGCAAACCGATACTGTCCACAATGGCATCCAGATCAGAATCTTTGGTCACAATGCGATATGGCGCAGTTGGCAGTTCTGAACCTTGCCATACCTGCTTGGTTTTCACCTTGTCCATACCGATAGCAGAACCTTGTACACCGGTACCGGTATAAGGCAGGTTCAACCACTCCAGCGTACCCTGAATTTGACCGTCTTCCCCACCACGACCATGCAGCACAATAAAGGCACGGTCATAGTTGACCAGTTCAGTCACACTACGTTCTTGAGGATCAAAAGCTTCGGCATTCACCCCCGAGCGTACCAATGCTTCAAGCACCGCCTTACCACTATCTAGAGAAACCTCGCGCTCAGCCGATTTACCACCAAGCAACACGGCAACTTTGCCGAATTTTGAAGCATTTGCCACGTTTATATCCTTAAACTTTATAACTGAACGATCACATTCAAAATCACACAAGGTGATTATTTTAAATACAAATTATTTTGTGCAAGATCAACCGAGATCGCACCCACATTACCTGCGCCTTGGGTTAATAACAAGTCATTCGCCTGTAACACTTTTTGCATCGCGTTGGGTAAATTGCCATCTACAGGATCAATCAAAATCGGTTCAACATCACCGCGTAAACGAATGCTGCGTGCCAGACTACGGCTATCCGCACCCACAATCGGTTTCTCACCCGCAGGATACACTTCTAGCAATAACAATTGGTCAACTTGTGACAATACATCGACGAAGTCATCAAAGCAGTCGCGGGTACGGCTAAAGCGGTGCGGCTGGAAGATCATCACCAAACGACGGTCTGGATGACTTTGACGCGCAGCTTTAATGGTGGCTTCCACTTCTTTAGGATGGTGACCATAGTCATCCACCAGTTTCACATTACCGCCTTCCAGCTCAAATTCCCCCTGAACCTGGAAGCGACGACCTACCCCACTAAAGCCTTCTAATGCACGGCAGATCGCGCCATCAGAAACGCCTTCATCGGTTGCGATACCAATTGCCGCCAAGGCATTCAGTACATTATGCAGACCCGGCTGATTGACAGTCACACGAAGCGGTTCACGACCTTTACGCAATACGGTAAAGTGAGTACGCATACCGTCCTGATCGACATCAACCGCACGAATGTCATTATCTTCATTAAAGCCGTAAGTTAAAAGTGGACGGCCAATACGTGGCATAATTTCACGAATGTTGGCATCATCACCACACACCACCGCCAAGCCGTAGAATGGAAGTTTCTGCAAGAACTGTACAAAAGTATCTTTTAAAACATCAAAACTACCACCATAAGTGTCCATATGATCGGCATCAATATTGGTCACGATGGTTGCCATAGGCTGCAAGTGCAAGAATGAAGCATCGGATTCATCTGCTTCGGCCACGATATAACGACTGGCACCCAGCGCAGCATTCACCCCGGTACGGTTCAGCAAACCACCAATCACATAGGTTGGATCGAGGTTTTCTTCTGCCAACATACAGGTGACTAAACTGGTGGTTGTGGTTTTACCATGGGTACCGGCAACAGCAATACCATGACGATAGCGCATCAGTTCACCCAGCATTTCTGCACGACGTACTACTGGAATACGGCTTTCAATAGCCGCTTTAATTTCTGGATTTTCAGGATCAATTGCGGTTGAAACGACAAGCACATTGGCATCTTTAATATTGTCAGCAGCATGGCCGATGTACACTTTAATGCCATTTTCTTCCAGTTGTGCCGTGGTTTTAGACGCTTTGATATCAGAACCAGAAACTTTATAGCCCTGGTTTTTTAATACTTCCGCGATGCCACACATCCCTGCACCACCGATCCCGACAAAATGAATGTGTTTGATACGGCGCATTTCAGGCACTTTAATTAACTTTTTTGCTTGGTCAGCAGGAGTAGATGGGGACATATATTACTCTAATTTACAATTCTTGAATTAAACGAACCACGTGTTGGGTTGCATCTGGTTGAGCCTGTTGACGGGCCTTCACTGCCATTTCAGACAATAATTGACGATTCATCAACGGTGCTAAAAGTTCTTTTAAACTGTCGGGGGTTAAAGTGGCTTGCGGACAAATTTTAGCGGCACCACTATTAGCCAAGAATTTGGCATTGGCAGTTTGGTGATCATCCACGGCACTTGGGAGTGGAACAAAAACGGCAGCCACACCCGCAGTAGCAATTTCAGTCACAGTAAGCGCCCCAGCACGACAGATAATTAAATCTGCATTGGAATAGGCTTGAGCCATATCTTCAATAAATGGCTGTACCTCAACATTTAACGATGCCGGTTTATCAACATAGCGTGCCTGAGTGGCATCGGCATGGTTTTGACCACATTGATGATAAACATTCAACGGCACATTGAGCTGTTTTAATGCTTCAGGCACACGCTCATTCAGCGCTTGTGCACCCAAGGAACCACCAACAATTAAAATACGCAGCGGTAACCCTGCTTTTTCCCGCTCCTGGTAACGCCAGGACGGACTTAAAATTTCAGTAATTTCTTTACGTACCGGATTGCCTGTAGTGACTATTTTGGCACTTGCCGGAAAAGTATTGGGAAAAGCCTGACACACTGTTTTTGCAATACGCGATAACTGGATATTGGTAAAACCGGCAATGGCATTTTGCTCGTGAATAATCACGGGAATACCCAAGGCACGCGCTGCCAGTCCACCCGGGCCTGCAACATAACCGCCAAAACCGGCAACAGCATCGACTTTTAGCTGTTTCATATAGCGCATGGCACTTAAAGTGGCTTTTAAAATTTTAAAAGGTGCCAATAACTTACGTACTGCACCATTGCCGCGTACACCTTGAATATCAATCTGGTAAATTGGAATATTGTGATTTTTTAATAAGCGGTTTTCCATGCCGGTTGGTGTTGCCAGCCAAGACACTTGAATCCCTTGCTGCTGTAATTCTTTGGCAACAGCAAGTGCTGGAAAAACATGCCCGCCAGTTCCGGCAGCCATCATCATCACATGTTTCGGCTTTGTTTGCGTTGCTTCGGTCACAGTCTAATTCTTCAATTCTAAAATAGGGATAACGAGATTTGATTTTAAGCCAACAATTGTAATCACAAACGCATAACCGTGAAAGGTTATTTACTTTTTTTCAACATGCGTTTCATTGTTTTTTTCTTCAGATTTTAAAGTTTAAACTAGTTTTATTATTAATCGAGCAAAAATATACATTTTTATGCGTTGTTCACCGCATTTTGTGCGCTATTTTTTTACCCGGTCCATCAATTCGCGCCAATATCTCCCGACCCAAATAAAAAATCGGATAAATAAATAAGACAAATAAAAAGAGCCCCTTCTTAGGAGCTCTGATGGATCAAAATAATGCTTAAGCTTTTATACCTGCTTCCAGAACGGCAAATAAATCGTCGGCAATTGAAGTTCCAAACTGGTTATCAATTTCACGAATACAGGTTGGACTGGTAACATTAATTTCCGTCACGTAATTGCCAATCACATCCAGACCGACAAAAACCAGACCTTTTTCTCTCAGATAAGGCCCTACTTTTGCTGCAATGGCTTTGTCATTTTCAGAAAGTGGACGCGCTTGTCCCAAGCCACCTGCTGCCAGATTGCCGCGCACTTCACCATTTTGTGGAATACGGGCCAAGCAGTAAGGTACTGGTTCACCATTTACCATCAGGATGCGTTTATCCCCTTCTACAATTTCAGGAATATAACGCTGTGCCATAATCGGTCGGGTACCGTTATTGGTCAGCATTTCAATGGTAGATCCAATATTTATGCCATCTTGATACAAACGAAAAATGCCTGTACCCCCCATGCCATCCAGTGGTTTTACAATCACATCCACCTGTTCTTTCAGAAACTCGCGAATCAAACTTTCATTTGAGGTCACTAAAGTTGGAACCTGAAGTTCAGGAAACTGAGTGGCGAAGAGTTTTTCGTTGCAGTCGCGCAGGCTTTGCGGCTTGTTGATAATCCACGCCCCTTCACGTTCGGCCTGTTCCAGAATATAAGTGGTATACACAAAGTTCATATCGAACGGTGGGTCTTTACGCATCAGTACCACGTCATAAGCCGCGATGGACTCTTTTTTCTTTTCGCCCAATTCATAATAATGATTATAGTCTTCAAACACTTTCAGTGGTGAAATTAAGCCAAAGGCTTTACCTTGTTCGATATACAAGTCTTGCTGCAATGCATAACCCAGTTCATGCCCACGGCGTGATGCTGCCCAGAGCATGGCCATAGAGGAATCTTTTTTCAGGTTTACATTTTCGATGGGATCCATCACAACAAGTACGCGCATATCGATCTGCTCAGGTATTTTTAACTTGAGAAAAGTATAACGGAGATTGACGCAGATGTTTTCTGAATTTTCGAGATGCTTATCGTCAAGCCATAAAAGTGTTTATGAATTAGAAATCAATTAAACCAAGATAAAATTTATTTTAATTTTCATTAAATTACAGTATTTTATGTTCAATAAAAAAACAAATTGAACTTTAATATGAATAAAACAAAACATTCTTTTCAGTCGGGAGTTATTGTTGGGGTAATCGGCAGTTTATCTGTCGTGGGCTTGAGCTATGCCGGACAATATTTTTATCAGGCACATCAGAAACAACAAGTGATCAAACATATTGAAGCTCAAAAGCAACAGTTTGTCGCGCAATTGAATCAGCAATATTTAAATCAAAGCAAGGATAGCGCACAGCAACTGATGATTCTGCTACGCCAGTCTTCGCAAATCCAAAAAGAGATTGTGGCCAATTTAAAAGTGGATGGCGGCGTAAATTTACATTTTGACCGTATGTTATTGACTGCCGAGATTCAGCCTCACAAGAAGATCCCGGCCGAGTTAGCACGGCATAAATTTTTCTACCAACCTCAATTTCAGAATGGACAGCCAATCACCGCATGGCAATGCTTTTCAACTTTGGATGATGATCTTCGTCCTAAAGACTGTTTATATCGGCAGGAAGCACCTGAAAATACCGAATTATTGCGTCAGGCACTGATGGCTGCTGTTTCTGAAACACGCCGTCAGTATGATCACCGCTCAACCCATACTCCACCAGTTGAAACCGAATGCGGTAAATTCAAAGCCAAATTACCGCAAGACTTTGATGTTTTTGCTACAGGCGCCTATTCAGGGCGTGACTCACGCTATCAAATTGATGACAGTGGTCACCAAGCCAATGAAATGGATATTTATGTACAGCATAATCGCCCTACTGTACTGATATTGGGTGCTTATGAACCCACCATCTGGAATCTAAAATGGGAAGCCAACACCCATATTGTCGGTGTTATTGCAACTGGCTACCATGCCCAACGTGTATTGGGTTTGCCCAATTCGGTGCCTGTTCTGGAAACTACAGCACATAATTCGCAATGCGGCTACAGTTATGTTTCGAATGAAAATGCAGCAACTTTAAATCAGCTGTCGCAAAAAATTCTTCAGAAAGATATTAAAACTGTGGTCGTGGCACAGAATGGACGTGCCAACATTGGCAATATTGGTTTAATCAGTGCCCTAAAATCATCTAATGATAAGACCATTAATGACATTATTGATAAAAGCGCGCCACTGGCAGGTCAGGCAGGCATTGATGATGCCGTTGCAAAAGGGCTACTGCGTCAGGCAACACGGGCAGATATTCAGGCATGGAAAGCAGCTTATAACAAAGCCAATAACATCCATACCCCACCTGTTGTGGGTGGTACGGAGTCATCAGGAACAGGGATGGAATATGTACATTTTGACAGTGCCTATGTGGTACTTAAAGAAATGACCATTCCTGCTGGACTTTATGGAGCACATTCAGTGACCCTCTTTGTACCTAAAGATGTACCACGCCCTAAAGGTAATCCGGGACATTCGACCATTTATGATATGGGGTCTGGTGGTTGTTCAGGTGCTAGCCCTGACTGCAGGCGTAATTAATTCTGCTCTTTTTGGGGAGGCTTAATCTCCCCTTTTCACTTGCCTAAATAGTTTGAACGCTTTAATTTTAAAGTATTCACTTTTATGGAAATACGCATGCAACAAGCCATTATTGGATTTCATCTCGATGAAGAAAACCATTGGGTCGCAGACCTTGCTTGCAGTCATGGCCAGCATGTACGTCATGACCCACCGTGGCAAAACCGTCCTTGGGTGATGACTGAGAAAGGACGGAAAGAAAAGTTAGGTGTGATGTTGGAATGTAGGAAGTGTGAGGAATAAAATCTAGGTCAAACTACTGTCTCCTAAGTATCTCCTAAGTGTCTCCTAAGTGTCTCCAACTTATCAATTTTTCTAGCTTAATTTTGTTTCATCCGAAAACAATTTAGAGGGAAAATTGAAATGCTGAATACACCTAAAGAGCTTGTTGTTAATTGGCACATTACTGAAGCTTGTAACTACAAATGTGATTACTGTTTTGCAAAATGGAATGACAATAGCAAAGAAATTTTGCACTCTCAATTTAAAGTGGAGGCATTACTTAAGCAGATTGAAAATATTAGACATTTATTAAATAAAAAATCCAATACGGTTTACTTTGACAAATTGCGCATAAATTTAGTCGGTGGTGAAACTTTTTTATATAGAAGGCAATTAAAAAATATCGTCAATCTGTCAAAAGAATATGATTTTAAACTTTCTGCTATTACAAATGGCAGCCTCTTTAACGTAGAAAATATCGAGCTAATTGCCAAAAATTTTTCATCTATAGGTATCAGTGTTGACTCGCTAAATGAGCAAACTAATTTAGCGATCGGACGTACATCTAAAAAAGGTGTGTTTAATCCATCTGAGGTCTTAACAGCTATTAATTACATCAAAGAACACAACCCAAATATAGAAATCAAAATCAATACCGTTGTGAATAAACTCAATATTTCAGAAGACTTGAGTAATTTCATTGCTCAAGCTCAACCTAAGAAATGGAAAATCTTTAAACTTTTACCAGTTTACTCAAATAAATTAGAAATTCTTAATCAGGAATTTTCTCAATTTTTAGGAAGGCATTCAAATTTTGAATCAATCATAAGTGCGGAAGATAATAATGATATGACTGAATCATATTTAATGATTGATCCGCTAGGGCGATTTTTTCAAAATGGTCCAGCTGACGGTTATAACTATAGTGCACCTTTATGGGAAACATCAGCTGAAATAGCCTTGCAACAAATTAACTTTGATTCACAAAAATTTATAAATAGATATAAAAGAATAATCTAGTTATAGGTTACAAAAGGCTCTTAAATATCTGAAGAGCTTTTTTCTCTTCGAAAGTACATGTTTCTTCCAATATTTTGCCTTCCATGAAAAAAATGTACTTTCTAAACTCATCTAAAGTCGCTTCATTCACATTTTGTTTAAGCATGCGATTTCTGCTTTTTTGGATTTTTTTATAGAAGCTTTCTCGATCTTTCGTGTCAAAATCTTCACAAAAATTTATAAGCTTTCCATTATAGTAACGTGTAAGGAGGTCATTAAATTTATCTATCAATTCTTTTTGAGTTAATTCCATGAGCAATAACCATCCAATAGAGGTTTTATTTCTTTTGAATTTTTTACATAGTATTCATATTTATACTGTGTAATCTGCTTAATAATACACTCACAACGATTCTCTATTTTTTTTGAAGACCATGCTGTCTTTTGGGCATATTGTGATTTACATACTTTCTCATAAGTCTGTATTTTTTTATTAGTCCAATTATTTTCATCTGGGTAGTTTTGATAACCTATAAAAGCAATAGGTGTCCCAATAAGTAAAGCCCAAATCCAATTTTTATATTTAGCCTGTTTTTCTGTGCCATAAAACATCAAATGAGACTTACATTGCCCGCATTGATAATGCCCAGTTTTGTGAGTATCGATCATCAATCGATTATCTCTTCCACATTTACTACAACGTATATATGCGTATTTTTCTAAATCAGACATATTAAAATAAAAAAAGGGCGAAATTCGCCCAATTTTATATAAAAAATAGTATCTTAGATACCATATTTAACACGGTAAGCTTCCATTTTTTCCAACGCCTCTTTTTCGCCTTTCGCATCAAGGAAATCCATTAAATCTTTCATGGTAATTAAAGCATGAACTGGAATTTCAAGTTCTTTTTGCACTTCCTGAATGGCAGACAATTCGCCTTGACCTTTTTCCTGACGGTCTAAAGCTACCAATACACCAGCAATTTGCGCACCAGCATTTTTAAGAATGGTCACCACTTCACGGATGGCAGTACCTGCAGTAATCACGTCATCAATGATCCAGACTTTTTTACCTTCGACTGAAGCACCAACCAGTACACCGCCTTCACCATGATCTTTGGCTTCTTTACGGTTAAAGCCCCAAGGCACACTCACACCATGATTTTGTGACAATGCCACAGCAGTCGCGGCTACAAACGGAATACCTTTATACGCAGGGCCAAAAATCACTTCTACGTTGTCACATGCAGTTAATTTGTCCGCATAGCCTGAAGCCAATAGTGTTAGCGCTTCGCCATCATTGAGTAAACCCGCATTAAAAAAATAAGGACTCACACGACCTGATTTTAAAGTAAACTCACCAAATTTAAGCACACCACGTGATAATGCAAGTTCGATAAAAGCTTGAGGGTTAAATTGAGCTGGCGAGGTCATGAGGTGCTCCAAAATTCATAAATAGAGGTAAGACTTGCGCATGATACCAAAGAGTAGCTATCCAAGTGATCAAAAAATTCTAAGAGTCGTTTCAATTAACGTAAATGGCTTGCGTTCATCAGTGACCAAAGGCTTGCTTGAATGGCTGGAACAGTCAGATGCCGATGTTATTTGTATGCAGGAAAGTCGGATCACCCATGCGCAGTGGACTGAAAAATTTAGACCTGAAGGTTGGTACACTCACCTTTTCCCTGCGGAACGTGCCGGCTATGCAGGTACAGCCATTTATAGCCGCTTGCCCTTTGTCTCAGTGACTGATGGTTTAGGTTTTGAATTAGCCGATTCTCAAGGGCGCTTTATTTCTGCTGAATTTGACTTGGGCTTGGAAAAACCTGTTCATATCTGTTCACTTTATTTACCTTCAGGCTCATCAGGCGAAGAAGCCCAAGCGCGTAAAGACCATTTTTTAGATCAATATCAAGACATTTTAAAACAATGGCGTGATGAAGATAAATCGGTCATCGTCTGCGGTGACTACAACATCGTGCATAAACGCATTGATATTAAAAACTGGTCGGGCAACCAGAAATCTTCAGGCTGCCTACCGCATGAACGTGCATGGTTAGATCATATTTATGATGATCTGGGTTATGTTGATACTTTCCGTGAAGTACGTAAGGAAGCCGAACTTTATTCATGGTGGTCCAACCGCGGCCAGGCGCGTGCCAAAAACGTCGGTTGGCGCATTGATTATCAGGCCTGCTCACCGGACTGGAAAGCCCGTACCATCAATGCCTGGGTCTATAAAGAGACCTGGTTTAGCGACCATGCACCCGTAGTGATTGATTATAAAATATAGCCCATAATGCCGTATTGAGTGAACAATCGTTCACTCAATACAAGCACATAGATTACAAGAGATGTCGAATTTGTTGCTTTTTATATACATCTTTTAAGTGCATTATAGCTTCACGGCAAAGGGATAAGTCAGGATGACTGAAAAAGGATAGGACGCCGTAGGATGAAACAGAATAAAGCACTTCGGTAGCTTATTTTGCAAGGATGTGACAATGGACGTTGAAATGAGACCCGCATGATCAGGATGATTAAATGCGGGTTTTCTCTATTTTGAGTTAGCTATTTTTTATAATCCCAAGAACAACCAAAAATCACTTTATTATTTTCTATGCCACTATTATTGGCAAATCTCAATGTCAGTTTGATGACATCTGCATTTATTTTCTAATCCTGAATAGTTTAAATTCGCTCTAGAGCTTGTGGAGGATTTTCGCTAGGCTATTACAGAATAGAAAATGGAATAATTCACTTATGCTTAAAATTTATGGCATCAAAAACTGTAATTCAATGAAAAAAGCCTTCGACCTGCTCAATGAACTCGGGCTTGCTTATGAATTTCACGATTACAAGAAACACGGCATTGCCGCTGAAACGCTAAAAACATGGCTAGATGCCAAAGGTCAGGAAGTGATTCTCAATAAAAAAGGTACCACCTGGCGCAAACTGAGCGAAACGGAACAACACGCTGCATTAGCCAGTGAAAATAACCTCATTGAAGCGCTGACTAGCCATAACAGCTTGATCAAACGTCCAGTGCTTGAAACAGCTTCAGGTTATATCGTGGGCTTTGATGAAGACGCGTATCGAGCATTAAAATAAGCATACTGCATCGCTCAGATTAAAAAAGCCTGACAATGTCAGGCTTTTTTGTTTAATCCATTTGGCTCAGCAAACTTAGTTTGCGCGAATCCAGGTTTGGTTACGACCTAAAACTGATACGCCAATAAAGCCGCGTAATTCTAACGTTTTACCACCATTCGCTAGTTCGCCTTTTAATTTATAAGTTTTGCCTGAAGAAGGGTCAAGAATAGTACCTTCCTCATAGTTTGTGCCACCTACGTTTTTAAGACCATGAACAATCTTTAAACCTTTTAAAGATTTATTGTGATACGGACCTTCACATTTCTTACATGCTTGTTCTTCGCCCGGTGTCAAAACTTTTTGAATGCTTGCAGACAATGTGCCATTTTTTTGTTCAGTAAATTTTACGATTGCTTTTGGTTGTTTTGTTTTGTCGTCAATCGTTTTCCAAACTGTGCCATTTAAAGGATCAGCAGCATTTGCCAAAACTGTTAATCCGAGCAATCCTAATGCAAGTGCAATTTTTTTCATTTTTTTTTCATTCCCTAATCTAGTAATAGATAGCCTTAGTATTAAAAAGTCACAACAATAATGCAATTCTTGAATGTGACCATATAGTGTAACCTTGTAACTTGTGTTGGTAAATATGCAAACTAAAGCTCCGATAAATAACAAGATGGAAAGAATATGAAAATAGATCCTGTATGGAAACAACTCATTACTGAAAGCTTTTTAAAAACAACCATCCGCACACCAAGTCAATTTAATTTACCGCCAAGCACGGCACGTTTTGCCATAGAACAAATGTGCCGCTTATTCCCACAGAATAAAGATGTCAGTATTCGCCCTCTTCGTCTTGCCGGCTTGCATGCAGAAGAAATCAAACCAGTAAATGAAGCCACTCAACTCATTTTATATGTTCACGGCGGTGCCTTCTATTTAGGTTCATTAAATACCCATCGGGCATTTTTATCCGACATGGTGGCACGCACCCAAATGCAGGTGATTCATGTGGATTATCCTCTGGCACCTGAACAGCCCTTTCCTGAAGCCCTGGATGCACTGTTTGATGTTTACAATATTTTGCTCGACCAAGGTATACAGGCCAAAGATATTATTTTGTCCGGCGACTCCTGTGGTGCCAATCTGGCTTTAGCCTTGGCGCTAAAAATTCGTGATGAACAGCTGCCTCAAGTCAGTGGTCTGATGCTGTTGTCACCCTTTTTAGATTTAACCCTGACCAGTGAATCCTTACGCTTCAACCAGAAACATGATGCGCTATTGTCTATTGAAACCTTAGAAACAGGGATTGATTATTACGTACCGAAAGCTATAGATAAATCACATCCTTCTATTTCTCCCCTGTTTGCGGATTTGACCGGATTACCTCCAACGCTGGTACAGGTGGGATCGAAAGAAATTCTACTGGATGATGCGCAGCGCTTTAAAGAAAAAGCAGAGCAGGCCAACGTACAGGTGACATTTAAACTTTATACCGGCATGTGGCACAATTTTCAGATGTTCCATGCCTGGTTTGATGAAGCAAAGCAGGCCATGGCCGATCTGGCCGAATTTGCCCATACCCTGGATCAAAGTTAAATTTAATTCGCGATCAAACATTTTCCATAAAAAAGGTCAGCCGCAGCTGACCCAAGAGGAATCATGGATAGGAGAATTTCAAATTACAGGCTTTTTACCTGAGCTAAAGCGCTGGCAATTGCCTGATCTTTTAACTCTGCGCCCATATTGACACCTTCAGCACGAATAATTTCCACATCATTCACACCGGTAAAGTTAAATACAGTTTTTAAAAAGCCTTCCTGGAAATCTGCCGGGCTATTTTCACCATACACACCTCCACGGCTGCTAGCGATATAGGCTTTTTTCTCACCGGCCAAACCCACAGGACCATTTTCAGTATATTTAAAGGTTTTACCTGCCACACTGATACGGTCAATCCAGGCTTTTAGAGTAGAAGGCAAGCCAAAGTTATACATCGCCGCACCCACAACGACTACGTCTGCATCCAGATACTGCTGAATAATTTTTTCACCCAAGGCTGTCTGTTCAGCATCTTGCCCCATCAAAATTTCAGCGGTTAAATGTGGAATGGGCTGTTTTGCCAAGTCCAGATATTCTACGCTTGCATCTGCATGCTTGGCTTGCAATTGAGTGACAATCGCCTGACTCAATTGGCGTGAAACAGAAGCATCACCTAAAATACTGGAATCGATATGTAAAACTTTCATGCCTGTTACCTTCATCTCTATTTATTCAATGTAGGCATTTTAATCTCCCAACAAAAATAGAATAATAGGCTTATACACAACACAACGTTCCATATTTAAAACAATAATGATTCAGCCTAACTAATCTTGAGACCAAAAAGTACAAAAAACAGGCATTACTATTGCTAAAAAAACATGCTATGTTGTGAATTCATAAAAATAAATCGACTTACTTCACATTAATTCACAATTTTACCAACCCGGGATTATCTCTATCGAATGAAGCCAATCTATTCACCGAATATCACTTTCTCGTTCAAAGAAAAAATTGCGAAATATCTGTTAGAAGATGGCGTGGTCATGAACTGGAGTGTCCTGAATAAATGCATTTTGATGCTGATTTTAGGTAGTGCGGTGCATATGATCTGGATTATCTGGAAAGTTTTCGTGCTGTTATCCCCCGAGGTATGGCACTGGGTAAATTTACCCTTGCTCAAACTACAGCTGGAACTGAATATCCTGATTTTGACCATCTTTATTGGACTGATTTACCCATGTTCGGCATGGCGTAAAAAAGCTTGGGTACAGCAATGGTTACCCTATTTATCCGTGGGAATTTTGGTCATTCCATTATGTCGTGATGGTTATGTCGTGGGTGTGCTCAGTCCCGCCACCATGATCACTTACATGAGTCTGGTCACTGTAGGCTTAGTACTATTTACCCGTAAAATCGTTTATTGCGCTCTCATCCCAGCCACATTATTTTTATTCGCTTGTGGCTATTTAAGTCTGCAAGGTCAAATCAGTTACGGTCCGTTGTTTCATCTAGACACCATGCCTTACCAAAATATGTTTTGGGTGCTTACGATGATGTATTTCATCGTGCCGATTTTAATTACCTGCCTTATTTTATTTGAAATTTTACTGAGTCAGTGGCGGCATCGAGAAAAGTTGATTCAGCATTTAAGTCAGGTTGACCCGCTAACCAATGCACTTAACCGACGCAGCATCAATTACTGTTTAGAAAAACTGGAACGCAAGCCAAGTAAATCTTATGCAGTGGTTCTGATTGATCTGGATCATTTTAAGCGCATTAATGACCAATACGGGCACGATAAAGGCGATGAAGCCCTGATTCAGGTCAGCCAAATCCTGTCACAGCTTATTCGGGATAGTGATGTGGTCGGTCGCTTGGGTGGGGAAGAATTTATTCTGATTCTGAATCAGTCTTCTCTGGAACAGGCACAAATTATTGCCGAGCGTTGTCGTCAGGCCATTCAACAGCTTCATTTATGCAGTGAATCGGGACAGATCATTCCGATTACCGCAAGTTTTGGCATTGCGCTATCTAGCAACACACTGAATTCGCAACAATTATTAAGCCAGGCAGATAAGGCACTCTATGCAGCCAAAGCCTGCGGACGCAATCAGGTCAAATGCTATCAGGAAGAGTTTTTTACTGAACCCAAGCCCTGCTAAAGCGGTTTCTGCTGATACGATTCTAAATAATTCACCCAGGCATCTTCTTGCAATGCAGCATCCATCCACGTTTTCACGGCAGGATGCCGCAGCATGGTGTGCATATACTGCTGTGTCGACTCACTGACCGGTAAGGCATAGGTCATCAGCCGCGTTACCACCGGGGCATAAAATGCATCGGCAATTGAAAATTCACCACATAAAAAACCGTTCACATCGGGACGTTCCGACCAAATCTGCTCGATACGGGCCACATCGTCATGCAATGCGGCATCGTCCTGCCACAAACGTTTGCCGACCTCTGCCAAACTGGCACGGATATTCATGCCACAGGCATTACGCAAGCTGGTAAATCCACTGTGCATTTCCGCTGTAATGCAACGTGCACGGGCACGCTGCTTGACATCTTTCGGCCACAAATGCTGATCGGGATGCCGTTCTGCCAGATATTCACAAATCGCCAGTGAATCCCATAGCATCAAGTCATGATCGATCAATACCGGCACTTTACCATTCGGGTTAATCACCAGAACATCCTGTTTAAAAGTACCGGTATTACGCTCCGGTGGAAATGGCAGCATAATTTCTTCAAACGGTAAATTGAAAGCTTTCAGCACCAGCCACGGGCGCATGGACCAGCTGGAATAATTTTTATTGGCAATATAGAGCTGATACATGAAATTATTGTCCTCTATGCTGCTGAAACAGATCGAGCTGTTTCAGTAATTCAGCTTCGCTAAAAGCTCCAGTTAGACGTAAACCACGGATTTCCTGCCGCTTCGCATCTAAGAATAAATAGGTCGGCGGCCCTAAAATATCCCATTGATTCAATAATGCCTGATGCGTTGCATCGTAGTCACTCAAATCCAGCTTAATCAGAAAATAAGGTTCTAAGGCTTGCTGCACCGGTGCAGATTTTAAAACACGATGTTCAATTGGCTGGCAGGCTACACACCAATCTGCATAGACATCAATAATAATGGCTTGGTTAGCAGGTACATTGGCGAGGATATGCTGAAATTCATCGGCAGTTTTCGCCACATGCCAACTGGCTTGGTTACTGCTCTGGGTGATAAAGAAACGCTGGCTATGCTGATATTGAGTATAAGCCAAATACGGAACCACCACGAGCAAGGCCAAAATATACAGCCATTTGAATGGAGCTGTTTGCCGCATGATTCGAATGCTTAAATATCCAATAAAAAAGAGACCTAAACCCAAACTTAACCATTGTAACCAAGCTTCAGAAATTAACGGACGAATAAAATACAGCGCCAGAGCCAACATGATAAATGCAAAAAACACCTTAATCTGGTGCATCCACAGCCCTGCTTTAGGCAGTACCCTGGAACCTAATACGCTGGCCAGAAGTAAGGGGGTTCCCATGCCAAAACCCAAGGTGAATAGCAAGATTGCCCCCTGCCACTGACTTTGGGTCTGGGAAATAAATAATAGTGCCCCAGCCAGCGGCGCGGTCATGCAAGGGCCGACCAACAGTGCAGAGATCATTCCCATGATACCTGCACCCAGCAGACTCCCGCCTTTTTGCAGTGAATGCACCCGATCTAAACGGTTTACCAAAGCATGCGGTAATTTAATTTCAAACAGCCCAAATAAATTCAGGGCAAACAGCACAAACAGCACACTAAAAGCAATCAGGGTAGAAGGCTGTTGCAACCAGCGTTGAAAATTCAAACCGGCAGATGAAGCGATTAAGCCTAAAACCGCATAAACCATCGCCATGCTACAGACAAAGACCAAAGCAATCATCCAGGCTTTTAAGCCTTTGCTATCGCGTACAATTAAGGAGGTCAAAATAGGTAACATCGGCAATGAACACGGAGTAAAGGCCAAGAGTATCCCCAAGCCGAAAAATAACAATAAGCCATAAACGAAAGAGCTTTCGGCTAATGTTTCCGACCACATTTGATCTTTTGCAGTATCTAATGGGACAGGTTTTTCAGTCACCTTGATGCTATTTTGCGTAGCACTTAATGTTGGATTCCCACTGACAGAACTGTTTGCAGATGATGACAGATCAAGCAGGCGTTTACTGGCTCTGGCCTGATTTTGCAGCAGCACCAGGCCATCAATATCGGTATGAAACTCAACAGTTTGTGGCGGGTAGCAGATCCGGTCTTGGGCACAGCCCTGCCACGTCACCCGGTAGGTTTGGGAGGCTTCGGTCGAAATATTAAATTGCACTTGATGAAAATAAACCTGGGTGCGACCATAGTTTTCATCATGTAAATCGGTGGCTTGCGGCAATTTAAAAGCCAGCTTTTGTGCCCCTTGCCGGACTTCAAATTTGTGCTGATATAAATAATAACCCTCTGGAATTGTCCAGTTGAGTCGGGCTTCATGTGTACTGCTAGATTCAACACTAAAAGAAAAAGCATCCTCAGGTGCAAGCAATTGCTCTTGTGCCTGTAGTGTCATGGAACATAATAAAATAACACTACACATCAATCCGCTTATAGCGGAATACAACCACACGCCCAAGTCCTGAAAATGCTTTTTCATATGAATTTTTATTTTTTAATTAAAATAGGAATGAAACACCCAAACCTGATTGGTAGCTTTTATCTCGACCATTTAAGTCCACACCAATACTGGCATCCATTTGCACGCGCTCATTTAGTGCATAGACAAGTCCTGAGCCCAGTGCATATTCATAGTGTTGACTTTCGGCTTTGCGATAGACCAGTTCAGAAAAACCTGACAATTTGTCAGTGATTTTATATTCAATGGTCGGTACTGCAGTCACTGCCCAGTTGCTGTTTTGGACTTCATAGCGCATGGTCATGGAAGTAGCAATTAAATCGCTATAATCATAAGCCACAGCCGAGGTTAGGCTGTAAATATCATCTTCATTGCTAAAACCGTCATTACCAGTCGCCAGAATAGCTTCGGCTAAAATAGCCATAGAAAGCTTTTCATCATCCAGATCAATGGCCTTTTTTACCCCAATGCTGACATCACCCAGACCGTCTTCTTCAATGGACTGGCCTGCCGTTTTGGTCTTTAACCAGGATGGTCCTTGCCAGCCCAATTGCACTTCAAGATCTTTGGCTAAACCGGTACGCAATAACATGTCGGCATTTAAGCTGGTGTTTTTAACCTTTAGCCCGTTTTCATCAGTACTTTCTGAGTAGTTTAGGCTTGGTAAACCCTGTTCCCATGCCAGCTGACCGACTGGAGTAATACCTGTACCAATTCCTGTACCCGGACGGTCAAAAGAAAAGTTGGCAGCCATCACATTGATGCTAAAACCTGCTGCAAAAATGAAACTTACTGTTTTTAGGACTGGCATGAATTGTCTCACTGATTATGTTAATTCTTTAGTCATTTTAGCCCCATAACTACGGAGCAATTCTAAAGTTTGCTTTTCTTCGGCCAATGCTTCTGACCAGTTGATTTCATCAAAGTCACAATCAAAGAATAAATCACTAATCGAAGATAGTATGGTCTGACCATCTTCATCTTTGGTATTGGGATCTACTTTTTCATCCAGTAAACGTTTCACTGCAGGCACGCAGGCGGAGCTGGCAGCATCCCATAATGGACCATACAGTTCTTCGGCATCCCACAAATGTAAATTGACTTTGGCTTGAATAAGCGCCTCTAAAATTTCAAGATGAACTGCCAGATTCTGCTGTTTTTCCTGTTCAGATAAAGGTGAACTGGCTTCATAAGCTTCGCAAATATGCTCCCACCATTTGAACAAACCATCGGACCAGACAGAAATGGCCGGACCTTTTTCCAGATCAATAAAATTCGGATCGAGACCTTCTGCCAAAAGACGTTGTACCAGAACAAGATCCAGCTCTTCTATTGCCTGTACAAAGACTTGTTGTTGCGCTGTTAACATGGAGAAAATACTCTTCAATCATTTTCTAACTATTATGCCGAATAAACTGTCATTTGTTTTAGCTAAATGTATAAGGAGTATATTTTTTATTTCTGTTGCCCTGCCCCGAATAGCATATTAAAACGCCCATAAAAAAAGCTCCGAAGAGCTTTTTTCTTTAAGCAAGATGTTGCTTAATCATTTACATCGTCCACATCACTGGCTTCTGCAGTTTCAGCAAGTACCGGCACCGCAGCACGAGGGTCATCTATTTTCTCAAATAGATGTTCCAAACTGCGTTTTAAGCGGTCAATGGCTCCATGTATGGCAGTATCGATATTATGACCATGATGGTTCACCACCACTGGTTTCAAACCTGCCGGCCGTGCTTCGATCATGCAGTGAATATCATCTGCACCACCTTTGGGACCATTTTCATCGCTAAAATGAACCGAGAAATGGGTAATACGTTCGCTATAACGTTGGAATTCAGCATTCAGTTCTGCACGAACATAAGTAATTAAACGCTCACTATTTTGGATGTTTTTATCGGTACGAATTTCAATGTTCATATAATTTCATCCTCTTTATTCATCAAATCTTTTTGTGCAAAACTTCTTATCTTGGCACGTTTCACCTTGCTGTTAACAACAGCGCTGAGCATCTTCAACCTAGTTTGGAACGAGTTCCTCCACATTGAATGATGAACACTTTTAACTCTGCAGATTCGTGTCCTTATGCTTTGAATATAAGGGTCTAGGTGAAGCTTATGCAAGTAGTATTTTGATATTTTTTTAAATGCCCTATAACGTATAAGGAATTTGACTTTCTCCTCTAAATAATTTGATAAATATCACATTATTTCTTTGCGGATAAAATGCCTTCTTCAAACTGCTTTACTTTTTTTATCAATATGTATTTTTAGGTATCAAAGCGGTGTCTTGATTTTAATCAGGAGTACTCTGAAAAAAGCAGACTATTTTTTTAACCATTGATCAATTTTGGCTTTATTTTTGCTAAAGAATCTGTATGCTTTGCTTGCTTCTCGGGGGAGATATTTTTTGATGAAACTTACACAAATTTTTGCTACATGCGCATTGGCTTCAACTGCTGCGCTCACTCAAGCTTCACCTGTAGTATGGCAAGACTTCAGCTTGACTGGTCTTTATGGTGAAAACTATGAAGTAGGTACTGAAGACCGCACGACCGTGACTGCAGAATATGCAGCTAAACTTAAATATTCTGATGTATTCTTCTTCGTTGACCATCAATTGGATGGCAATGATGAACAAAATACATATTTCGAGTTAGCGCCACGTTTAAGCTTAGGCGAAGTATCTGGAAAAGATCTTTCTTTTGGTCCAATTAAAGATGTCCTTATTGCGACAACTTGGGAACACAATGCGGGATATGATCAAAACCAAGAATTTAACAACTTCTTGTATGGTGTGGGTTTCTCTTTAGATATTCCATATACCCAATATGCCAATGTAAACTTCTATAAAGCGGATAACGACAAAACTAAAGATGATTATCAAATGACGATCACTTATGCTGTTCCGTTTAAATTGGGTTCTGAAGATTTCCTTGTAGATGCCTTCCTGGATTGGTCAACAGCTGAAAAAGGCGCTCAAGCAAGCGAGCTGAACTGGACCAGCCAGTACAAATGGAATGTAGGTAAGCATATTTCACCTAAAACTAAATTATATGTTGGTATCGAACACTCGGTTTGGAACAACAAATTTGGTATTCAAGGCGTTGATCAAAACGACGTCAGTGCTTTGGTCAAATACCACTTCTAAGCACCACGTTTTGAACGTTGAAATGAGCAAGGCTTCGGTCTTGCTTTTTTTATTGCTGAAAATCAGGTTTATTTCTAAAATCCAGAGTCTATTGATTCGTTCGGCATACACTCATGGGTTTTCTGATTCGTCCCGCTCAACCACAAGACCTTGAACACATCCTGAAAATTTACAATGCTGAAATTTTAAATGGTACTGCGACCTGGAATAGCACACCAAAGTCTATTGAGGATTTTCAGAGCTGGTTTAAAACCCTTACTAAACAACAGTTTCCTTTATTTGTCGCTGAACATTCAGAGACTAAACACATCGCCGGCTATGCCGATTATTCTTCTTTCCGTCAAATTACCGGGTTTAAACATACAGTTGAACATTCGGTCTTTATTCATCCGGACTTTATCGGACAAGGTCTAGGCAAAGCCTTAATGCTCAAGCTGATTGATCATGCACGGCAAAATCATATTCATGTGATGGTGGCTGCGATTGATCATGAAAATCAGGCATCGATTGTGTTACATGAAAAATTAGGTTTTAAGCAGACGGGTTATATGCCTGAGGTGGGGCAGAAGTTTGGTAAATGGCGTGATCTGGTGTTGATGCAACGGATATTGAATTAAATTAAGAAAAAAATAATGATTCAGTCACTGCTTTAAATAAAAAAGCCCGCAATATGCGGACTTTTTTGATATATAAATAATAACTTAATAAAAAAATTAAACCGCCAGATCCGCCAGATTACCTTTCTGTTCTAACCAGTGTTTACGGTCTGATGAGCGTTTTTTCGCAAGTAATTTATCCAGTAGACCGGCAGTAAAATGCGCATCATCTAAATCAAGCTGCACCAAACGACGGGTATTCGGGTCCATTGTGGTTTCACGTAACTGACTGGCATTCATCTCACCCAGACCTTTGAATCGGGTGATTTGCGGATTCTTGCTTTTGCATTTTTTCAGAATGCTTTCCAACTCGTCTTCATCCAGCGCATAGTGCACATCCTTGCCATCATCAATACGGAACAATGGCGGCATGGCCACAAACAAATGCCCTTCCTCCACCATGGTTGGGAAGTGTTTCACAAACAAGGCACAGAGCAAGGTCGCGATATGCAGACCATCCGAATCGGCATCGGCCAGAATACAGATTTTACCGTAGCGAAGTTCTGACAGGTCATCACTGCCCGGATCGACTCCAATCGCAATGGCAATATCATGCACCTCCTGAGAGCCCAAGACCTCATCGGAAGATACTTCCCAGGTATTTAAGATTTTCCCGCGAATCGGCATGATCGCCTGAAAATTCTTGTCACGTGCCTGCTTGGCAGAACCGCCTGCAGAATCCCCTTCCACAATGAAGAGTTCCGATTCTTCCAAAGTATGTCCTACGCAGTCCGCCAATTTACCCGGGAGTGCAGGTCCGGAAACAATCTTCTTACGTTCAACTTTTTTTGCCGCTTTTAAACGGCGACCCGCCTTGGCAATCGCTAATTCAGCCAGCTGCATGGCAATGTCTGAATTCTGGTTGAGCCACAATGCAAAAGCATCTTTGGCGATATTCAGTACAATGCCTGAGGCTTCACGGCTCGACAGGCGCTCTTTAGTTTGACCGGAAAATTGTGGTTCCTGAAATTTTAAAGACAGAATGTAGTTCACCCCATCCCAGACATCTTCGGCAGACAATTTTAAATTACGCGGCAACAGGTTACGCAGTTCACAGAACTCACGCATGGCATCGGTGACCCCTGAACGCAGACCGTTGACGTGGGTACCACCTTGCGCGGTTGGAATCAGGTTGACGTAGCTTTCCTGAATCTGCTCGCCACCTTCAGCATTCCAGCAAATCGCAAATTCGGCACTGGCACGCTCGGCTTCGCCACTTGCCACGAAAGCAGGACTCGGAATGATTTCACGATCTTCAAGCTCATCCATCAAATAGTCAACCAGACCATTTTCAAATTGCCAGCTGATCTTTTCATCATTGATTTGATCAACATAGTTGATCTCTAAGCCTGCCGCCAAAACTGCTTTGGCTTTTAAATTATGTTTTAACGCTTTGAGGGCAAACTTGGGCGAATCAAAATATTTGGCTTCCGGCCAGAAGTGTACCGTAGTCCCTGTCACACGTTTCGGTGCTTTACCTTGCAGCACTTCAAGCGGCGCAACCGGTTCACCGTGCTCAAAAGCCATTTTATACAGGTTGCCCTGACGCTGAACTTCCACTTCCACCCGGTCAGATAGGGCATTGACCACTGAAATCCCTACCCCATGCAAACCACCGGAAAACTGGTAGTTATCGGTACTGAATTTACCCCCGGCATGCAGCTTGGTCAGAATAATTTCAATCCCGCTTTGGCCATATTCAGGGTGAATATCCACCGGCATGCCCCGGCCATTGTCTTCAACCGACAGGGAACCATCTTTATACACCGTGACGGTAATTTTATTGGCATGTCCGGCAAGTGCCTCATCCACAGCGTTATCAATAACTTCCTGCGCCAAATGGTTGGGGCGAGTGGTATCGGTATACATGCCGGGACGACGCCGTACCGGATCTAAACCAGATAGAACTTCAAGTGATTGAGCCGTATATTGAGACACGTTGTACTGTTTCCTTAATTTATACAATCCGATAAAAACTGTAAGGCCATCGGTATTTTGTCTGCGAAATTTTCCATCGCATGATTGCCATTTGCTTCGGTAATCAGCATGGACTGATGTGAAGCATTGCTATAATAGCGCTGTGCTTCACGATAATCCAAAACTTCGTCCCCTTGTTGTAATAACACTAAAATTTTGTCCGCATCTTGCACAAATGGCACTGCCATCTGCTCAAGCTGATCCAGATGGGTATGATCCAGCGTCCATTCTGCATTGACCACATAGGGAATCTGATCACTGCCAAATAAGTCACAAAACAGTTGCCATGGTCGCATAGCGGGATTAATTAAAACAGCCGGCACGCCATACTTTGCGACCAGCTGTGTCGCATAAAAGCCGCCCAGACTACTCCCGACCAGCACGACCTGATCCAGATTCTCAATCATCGCAGCTACATGTGCCATCGTCTGTTCCGGGGGCAGATTAAGATCCGGCAGATGCACATGAACATTGTCCTGCTGCTGACAGTAGTCTTTAATTTGCTGGCCTTTTATGGATAAAGCACTGCTTTTAAATCCATGTAAATAGATGATGTTCATGGTTTTTTATTGCATCATTACCAAATTTAAACTAGATTTATTTTATACCTGAGTTTTAGCTACCCATCAGTTTTTATCTAGATATAACCAAAATTGTCAGACAAAAAAATTAATACCGAAGCTCAATCATCGTTATTGTAAAAGCTGTTCCAGATGAACGATATAAAATGAAAAGCTAAGAGTTTATACCGTGATCCCAAGAAAAAATAAAGGGTATGGGAAACATGGTCACAGAAAGGACAGGATCAAATGCCGAGTTTAACCCCATTACATGAAACCTATTGTAGATGGGACCGTACACCGCCCAGTCAAGCTGATGTATTGGAAGGTCTCGCACAATTGGTGACTACACGTCTAAACGACGTGATGCAGGAGCTGGTTCAGGCGATTCAACGCGAAATTTTAATTAGCGTGTTTGGCATGAGTGAGCAACGCTCGAAAAAAATACAAAAAATTCCTTATATCGACAAACTTTACCAGCTGTCCTTCGACACCCTGCTCAACTACGGCAACTATTTACTGGCACCCGGTTTACGTCAGATTATTGAAAAATATCCAAAATTACATGAGAAACCGCTGACACCTGCGCTGCACTTTCTCGTCGGGGTGCTCAACGGGGTGCTGGGTGATTATTTATTAAAATACCAGAACCCGATGGCCCTGCCGATGGTGCTGTATGACCACTATGGCGGACTGCAAAAAGGGGACTTGTCCGGTCGTGTGGTGATCTTTGTGCATGGTTTATGTATGTCCCATTTAGAATGGTCTAACCGTCAATATGGCGGTATTGGCGAGAAGTTGCTGGCGCAACGTGACAATAACACCATGCTGTACCTGAATTACAACACCGGGCGTCGTATCTCGGCCAATGGTCGCAGTCTGGCCAACACGCTGGAAGATTTGATTCGTCGTAATCCGCGCATCACCAGCATTGATTTAATTGGCCACAGTATGGGCGGCCTGGTTTCGCGCAGTGCCCTATTCTACGGCAAACAAAACATGTATCAATGGATGCATCTGACAGAAAATCTGGTTTGCTTGGGTTCACCGCATCATGGTGCAGTATTGGAACGCTTTGGTTTTATTCTGCAAGATAAACTGGGACATTTCCCCTTTGTAAAAATTATCCGGCATATCGTCAATATTCGCAGCAATGGCATTCTGGATTTGCGTTATGGTAGTGTCCGTGATGATGACTGGGAACATAACCATGCCCGGATCGGCGGCATGGATGACAATCGCAAACCGGCACCCTTACCGAAACATATCAATACCTACTTCGTTGCAGGCACCATTGAATATGAAAATAAAAAGAACCGGACCTTAAAGGTACTGGGTGATTATCTGGTGAGTGTGGAAAGTGCTTTAGGCGAACATCCAAATCCACGTTTTCAACTGAAAGTGCCCCAATCCCATAAAGCGATCTTTTATGGCTTAAGTCATTTTGAAATCAACTATCATTCCAGTGTGGCGGAACAGATCGTGAAATGGTTCTACCCGCCGCAAAATGAACAGGTCAAAGAAGAAGTGCATGAATACCGCATGCAGCTGGAAGACTGGTCTAGGATTGCGCTGACTTAGGCAAACAACTTAAGCAAACCATAAAAAAGCCAACATTAAGTTGGCTTTTTTCTACACATCTTTATTTTTTCTTGGCTGCTTTATGGGTTACCAATGGATAGCGACGCAACAGTTGCCACAGGCTAATCAAGGCTAGTACAGCAAAGAAAGCCAATGACCACACCGGAAGGGATTGCCCCAACAAAGTCCAATCCACTTTGGCACATTCGCCAGAACCGGTCAGCACTTGTTCAAACACCGACTTTAATGGCAACGTTTCCACCCAGTAATCTAAGCCGGGACCACAACTCGGTACCTGATCGGGTGGCAAATTTTGCAGCCAGACATGACGTGCTGCCACGCCTGCTGACCAAAGAATACTGATTGAACCCAATAAGGTATAAATACGTTTAACCACATTTGAACTCGGGTTATGCAAAAAAGCGACCAGAGAAACAATCCCCAACCCAATTAAACCAATGCGTTGAAATACACACAGCGGACAAGGTTCAAGCCCTTGTACATGTTCCAGATATAACGCAAACGCCATTCCAATGACGCTGGCTAAAAATAAAAAACCACTCACGAAGCGATAACTCCATTGCATGGTGAATCCTCTTAATTTTATCGATAATCGGCAAGATATTGCTCAAAACTGAGACTGCTATCTTGCTCGAGTTGCTGTTGCTGTTGCAATGACTGCCCCGCTAAATCATCAAAATAAGACAATGTATCCGGGCTTAATTCATGCTGCTCATAGGTCGTTGCATGTTGTTGTGCCATGAAACTACCAAAACTCCATGTGCCGCCATTTTCTAAAGTATCGGCAATCACTTGAGCAGACAGGGTTTCATCCACCTCATCAATACGACCGAGCATAACTGCCAAGGCTGCTGAATACATCTTGGTGTTATAGCTGATATCCAGTAAATCAGCCCAAGGCTGCATTTTGATGACCTGCGCACGCGCCCAATCTTCAATCGGGTGCTTCCCAGCTGCATCCACAATAGTGGCATTTGGCGCACGGCCACGATTGACCACTTCGGCCTGATTACGCTCAATCTGTTCCTGTTCCGGGTCGAGCAAATCCGGGCTATCTTGTACCAGGCAATGCAGTGCCAACACTTCCAGAAATGCCGCCGTATTTTCATCAATCCCGATCGGACTATACGGATTGACATCGACTGCACGCAGTTCGACATAACCGACCCCGCGATTTTGCAGCGCTTGCGACGGAGTTTCTCCTGCTTGAGGCACCTGTTTCGGACGGACTAGGCTGTAGTACTCATTTTCAATTTGCAGTACATGATCATTGATCTGAATCGGTTCACCGTGTTCATCATTTAAGCCTAAACGGCTAAAAGGCGCATAAGGCGTTTTCACCGCTTTCTGCAAGCCCTCCAGATAACCTGACAGGTTGTTGTAGTGAATTCCCAATTGTTTCTGTGCGGAATTTTGATAACCAAAATTGCCCATACGCAATGCAGTCGCATACGGCAAGAACAAGGTGCCTTTTAATAAAGGCAATAAATGATGGTCGCGCCCGATCATAAAGCATTTACACACTGAAGGACTAGCCCCGACCAGAAACATCACCAAGGGGGTTAAACGGATAAAGTTACGGATTAAGCCAAAGTAACGGTGACTGCGATAATCCTGCAAACTGAGGCTTTTTAGGGCTTCATCGTTTTCATGTTGTTGCAGTGCTTCAAACACTTGATCTGGAAAAGATAAATTATAATGCACCCCGGAAATGGTTTGCATACGGCGACCATAACGCACCCCTAAACCACGGCGATATAGAGTCTTGAAGCGTCCAATATTGGAGCTGCCATATTGGGCTAAACGAATGCTTTCTTCGTCATCATTCAGCATACACGGCATCGACAAGGGCCACAATTTTTCATCATTTTCTAAATTGCGATGCGCAACGGCATGAATATCGGCTAAATAATCGAGTGCTTTTTTAATGCTGTCTTGTGGAGGGGTAATAAACTCCATCAAGGCTTCGGAATAGTCAGTGGTAATGTGCGGATGTGTTAATGCCGACCCCAATGCCTTTGGATGCCCTGCTTGTGATAAAAAGCCATTGCTTTGCATACGCAGGCTTTCTCGTTCAATACCACGCAGCATGCCATTAAACAGCGAAGAATCCACCCAAGTTGGTACCACAACTTGAGAGGTCGATTCGGGTTGACTCATTACAATCTCGCTTACCGGAAGATAACTACTAAAATAAAATCATCAGTTTATATAAGTATAACGTGAATTGGGGCAGTCAAATCATGCCCTGTCTAGTTTTCAAGCAAAACAACAACTTATTTTCTGGCAAATTTTTATCACAAAGTTACTCTATAAGACATCTGAATTTTGTGTTTGTATTGAATAATAAGTGCTAAGGAATTGTAAATATTATGAATTATCCAGATATTTTGGACTTTTGGTTTAATCCTGAAACCCAGCCACTGTGGTTTGCTAAAAGTGATGATTTTGATGCACTGATCAAGCAAAAATTTCAGGACATTCACCAAAAAGCTGCACATGCCGAACTGTGGTCATGGCGTAAAACCGCTGAAGGCCGGCTGGCAGAAATTATTGTTCTGGATCAATTCTCACGTAACCTGTTTCGGGATCAAGCCCAAGCCTTTGCTCAGGATTCTCTGGCATTGGTATTGGCACAAGAAGCCATTAGCTTGGATTTGGATAAACAATTAAGTCCAGAACAACGTGCGTTTTTATACATGCCCTTTATGCACAGTGAATCGAAACTGATTCACGAATTCGCGTTAAAATTATTTCAACGCTTAAATAATCCAATGAATCTGGATTACGAAAAAATGCATAAGGCAATTATTGACCGTTTCGGGCGCTATCCGCATCGCAATGACATCCTGGCGCGTACTTCAACTGCAGAAGAGCTCGAATTTTTAACCCAACCGAACAGTCGTTTCTAACCATTTATTGTGTCTCCTCCCGCGCACAGTAAATCGTATGGAGGTTTAACATGAAGAATAGCATTATAGGTTTGAGCATGGTCTTGGCAATGACCCTGTCAGGCTGTGCAACCACACCTTCCAAACCGCTGACTTTTGACCAGCTGGGGCAATTCAGCAATACGCCCTTGAATACGCAAACCTATCGCATCAGCTTTCAGGCGCGTCCCAATATGAGTTTTGGAACTGCCGAAGAAATCACCTTAGTGAAAGCCGCTCAGACCACGATACAAAACGGATTCCGCTATTTTAAGGTACTGAATGATCCGAGTAACCGTAACCAGCCACCACGTCAGGCAGTGGTCTATTCCAGCCCGATGTACTATCCCTATGGTTATTATCACCGTTATCCCGGCTTCTGGCCTGACCCGTTTTATGACATGCCGCGCGTGGTGACTATTGACCCGGTACAAGTTTCCTATACCATTGAATGTTATAAAGATCAGAAAAAAGTACCGGATGATGCCTTTGATGCCTATTTGATTTTAAAATCGTTAGGACAAAAGTATGGCCTAAGCCCGAGCGGCCAGATACTACCGCCACCCGTGCCGAAAACAGCAAAATAACAATAGCCTAGCCACTCACAGGAATCCTGCATGACCACAGCGGAAGCAATCACCACACCGAGTTTGCAACGCAGTAAACGCTTTGCCACCATTGCCCTCATCAGTGCCATTGTGACCTGGTTGGTGTTAATGGTAATGGCCAAACTGATTCCTGAATATGCCTGGCTGGTTCATATTTTCATGCTTTCTGCCGAAGCGGGTGTGGTCGGCGGACTGGCCGACTGGTATGCCATTACCGTATTGTTCCGCAATCCTTTTGGGAAAATGCCAATTCCCAAGTTTCTGCTCGACCACACTGAAATCATTCCGCGCAACAAAGCCCGGATTGCCGAATCCATGGGACGTTTTGTACAGGAAAACTTTTTATCTCCGCAAGTGGTGGAAAGAAGCATAAAAAGTACCGATCTGAGTCTGGCCATCGGGCAATGGTTGGCAAAGCCGGAAAATAACACCCAGGTCACGCAAGTCATTCAGCAAACCGTACCCAAGATTTTTGA
The DNA here is from genome assembly GCF_022012365.1 of Acinetobacter sp. SM34. NCBI lineage: Bacteria > Pseudomonadati > Pseudomonadota > Gammaproteobacteria > Moraxellales > Moraxellaceae > Acinetobacter > Acinetobacter sp. SM34. Next base: position 176,308 of record NZ_JAKLTP010000004.1, read on the forward strand.
ATTTGTTGGTCAGGAACAGATTGGAAATTTTATTCAAAACAACAGCGTGCAATGGGTTCGCAACACGCGGGTTAATACGCTGGCCAGTGAAATGTTGCGCGCGGTCCTGGAAAATGACTTTCATCAGGATGTATTGCAACGCGGACTCGATTTGGCCCATGGCTGGATGGTGTCGCACCCTGAGCAGGCGCGGGAGCTGAGCCGCCAACTGTTCAAGGAATTGGGAGTATGGAAACTGGCCAAAGGTGCCAGCTGGATTGGGATTGATGTGCAGCAACGCACCATTGATTCACTGATTGAACGGGTGGAATCCATGCTGGCCGATCCGCAGCATCCCTGGCGGCAAAGAATTGAACAGATGGGCCAGCAGCTGATGCTGGAACTGGCCGATAATGAAAGTGAGGCCAGTGAACGGCTAAACCGTAGCAAAGATGCCCTGCTAGATAGCCCTCAGGTACTGAATTTTATCAGTGGTGCCGTAGTCATTCTTTGTGATGCCATCAAGGCCGATTTACTCAAAGCCGATTCAGGCATTGCGCAAAACCTGCGTATTGCGATTCAACAACTCGGGGAAAATATCATTTTCAATCCGGCAGTACGTCAATTGCTGAATGAACGGATGAGTGGGCTTGCCGTCAATTTAAGTGATCAATACAGTGAAAAAGTGATCCGTTTTATCAGCGAACGTATTCATGAATGGGATTCACGCGAAATGATCGACAAAATTGAAAATGAAGTCGGTGGCGATTTACATATGATCCGGGTCAATGGTGTGGTGGTCGGTGGCTTTATTGGCCTCATTCTGGGCATTATTCGCGCGCTGATTGACTGGGCGCTTTAACGAATTTAAGGCCTCAACATATAATCTTGCTAAACTAAAAAGCAGCATGTATGCCATAAATCATGCTTTTTTGAATCTTTTGCAGAATTTATCTGGCCTCAATTCTGCGCTCGTTGTCGGACAAGATTCATTCAATACAAATGGGTTCACCTAAAGACTGTGAAATTTGTTATATTTGCTGTTTTTCTGCGACATTTATTTTTCGACTGACTATGAATACGGCAATACAAGCAGCTCTCGATCATGCAGTGCAATCTCTTCAAGCTGAAGGTGTACTTCCATCCGACTGGAATAACAGCGGTCATTTAACGCGAACCAAAGACCGAAGCCACGGTGACTTCGCTTCAAATATTGCAATGATTGGTTCTAAAGCTGCGGGTATGAAACCTCGTGATCTTGCAGAAAAAATTCTTGCAAGCCTTCCTGAAGTAGCAGACATCAGCAAAGCAGAAATTGCGGGTCCCGGCTTTATTAACTTCTTTTTAAATGCCGACCAACGCTTCGCTGTTTTAGACCAAATTCAAGCGCAACAAGATCAGTTTGGCCGTACCCAAGCCAATGCCGAAAAACGCATTCAAGTCGAATTTGTTTCTGCCAATCCGACTTCAAGCCTGCACGTCGGTCATGGTCGCGGTGCAGCCTATGGCATGACTGTTGCCAATCTGCTGGAAGCAACCGGTGCCAAAGTTGACCGTGAATATTATGTCAATGATGCCGGCCGTCAGATGGATATTCTGGCAACGTCTACATACTTACGTTACCTAGAATTAACCGGTCAGCAACTGGTTTTCCCTAAAAATGCCTATCAAGGCGACTATGTAAAAGAAATCGCACAAAGCATTATCGACCAAGATGGCGATGCTTATGTACGTCCAGTCGCTGATGTTTATAAAGATGTTCCTGAGGATGTACAGTTTGCGGCTGAACTCGATGCAGATGGCAATAAAGTCGTGCTTTCAGGTGACAAAGAAAAGCACATCGATGGCTTGATTTTCAATTCACAACAATTAATCGGTCAAGGCTACCGCGTATTCTTACAAGCGGCCTTAAAAGCCATTCTTGATGATATTAAAGATGACCTTGGCGAATTTGGCGTCACCTTCAACCAGTGGTTCAGTGAAGAATCATTGACGGATAAAATTGAAGAAGCGCTTCAAACTCTTGATCAACGTGGTTTCTTGTATGAACAAGACGGTAACATCTGGTTTAAATCGACTGAATTTGGCGATGAAAAAGACCGTGTCGTGAAACGCCGTAATGGTCAAACCACTTACTTTGCATCCGACATTGCTTACCACCTGAATAAATTACAACGTGGCTATACCGATATCGTAGATATCTGGGGTTCAGACCACCACGGTTATATCGCACGTGTTAAAGCTGCCATTGATGCCATGGGTTATGACTCGAAAAAATTGACCGTTCTTTTAGTCCAGTTCGTGAGTTTATGGCGTGGTGGCGAGATGGTACAAATGTCATCTCGTTCAGGTCAGTTCGTGACTTTACGTGACCTGCGTAAAGAAGTCGGCAACGATGCTGCGCGTTTCTACTACGTGATGCGCAAGTCTGAACAGCACATTGACTTCGACCTGGATCTTGCTGTGTCGCAAAGTAAAGACAATGCGGTGTATTACATTCAATATGCACATGCGCGTATTTGCCGTATGCTTGAAAAAGCAGCATCCAGCAATGTGAATTTTGATGCCGTGAATGCACGTCAATTTGCTGCGAAACTTGATCTTGATGCTGAAACTGAAATTTTAGCTAAACTTGCGGCTTACCCTGAAATTGTGATTCGTGCAGCCAACAGTTATGAACCGCATCAAGTCGGTAACTATCTGAAAGAATTGGCAGCATTATTCCACGGTTGGTATAATGAGCATAAAGTACTCAATGATGATGCTGAACTTACGCAAGCCCGTTTATTGCTTTCAGTAAACGTACAGCAGGTTTTACGTAATGGTTTAGAATTATTAGGTGTATCTGCTCCTACATCAATGTAATTAGCACAAAAGGAAATCCCACGTGTTTGGAAAAACGCAGCGCGGTGTCTCTGAGCGACCGAATAAGCCGAAAAAGCCATTAATTCCTGCATGGCTGGGAACGCTTGTCGTTATTTTAATCGTGTTGAGTTTTGCTGTAGCTTTGATGCTATGGAAACCGTGGGCACCGGTTAAACCGAAAAATCAGATCAGTTCTGAACATTATCAGGAAGATACCAACAAGGATTATCGTTTCTACGACTTATTGCCACAGCAGCAAGTGACGCCTATTCCAGATCAGGCAGTGCCTGAAACCAAGAACTCTGGAACCGTAGTGATTGTTGAAGCACCGGAAGCAGAAACGGCTCCTCCAGCTAAGACAGCCGAACCAGGACTAGAAACTTCTGAAGCACCAGTTGCCCACCAGCCGAGTTATATTCTGCAGGTTCGTAGCTATCCCGATCCGGATAGTGCCGATGCCCGCCGTGCTGAAATTATCTTGAATGGTTTATCTGCCGATGTGGTGAAAACAGTGGAAGGCGGTCAAACCTGGTATCGGGTGATTTCTGGGCCTTATGATTCTTCTGAAGCTGCGATTATTGCCCAGCAAACCTTACAACGCAGTGGCATTGATTCTATTGTAGTGAAACGTTAATTCAGATTTTTTTCTAAATGACATCAAAAAGAGCCTTTATATAAGGCTCTTTTTATTTTAACAGTAGATTTTCCCTAACCCTCTCCCGGAGGGAGGAGGAATATTATTAAACCGTATGCCCCAAAGCCTCGCCCATTACTACAACAGAGTTGGCTTTAAACATCGCGTCCCACTGCATTTTATCTTTTTCAAATAAAATTACCGCAGTTGAACCCAAGTAGAAACGTCCCAACTCTGCGCCTTTTTCAAGGAACAGGTTGTGCTGGTTCAATTCCAGATGTCCAGTCGGTTTCACCTTACCGGTAGCTACAGTTTCAATGCCTGCAACAATCATGGCACCCACTAAAACCACCGCCATACGGCCCAGTTCAGTATCAAACAGGCAGACCATACGTTCATTACGGGCAAACAGTCCCGGAATGTTTTCCGCTGTGGTTTGATTCACCGAGAACAATTCACCTGGAACATACAGGGTTTCAGTCAAAGTCCCGGCAAAAGGCATATGCACACGGTGGTAATCTTTAGGTGATAAATACACTGTAGCAAAATGACCATTTTTAAATGGCTCCGCCAGTTGCGGATCGGCAATCAGTTTTTCCACCGAAAAGCTTTGCCCTTTGGCCTGAAAAATATCGCCATCTTCGATTTTACCCAGCTGTGAAATTGCGCCATCTGCAGGCGACACAATACTATGCGGATCAGCATCAATTTGACGCACACCCTGTTTTAAAGAGCGGGTAAAAAATTCGTTAAATGATTTGAATTTCAATGCATTGCTTTGTTCAGCAATCGACATATCAATTCCATACTGGGCTTTAAAAGCCTGAATCACGGTATTTTTGATAATCGGATGTTCACTGGCAGCCAGTTTACCCACGACACGTGATAATTGGTGTTGTGGCACAACACGTTGTGCTTGAATAAAAATTTGTTTTTTTAAACGTGATGCGAAGCTCAAGATGGTAACTCTCCGGTAATAATCGGACTGTCGAGGCGGTTGCCCCATTCACTCCACGCACCATCATAAGCCTGTATCTCCCAACCGAGCAATCGGCCCAGAATATAGGCCAAACCCGAACGATGATGTGACTGACAATAGACCACCACAGGTTGTTTTAAATTGAAACCCAGTTGTTCCAAGCGCTGTTGAGTGCGTTGTAAAGGATGCAATTTTAAATGATTTTCACGATTTAGGGCAGTACTCCATTCAAAATGTCGGGCATTTGGAATGTGACCGCCGCGTCGCGCTGCAAGACGAAGACCGGTATATTCATCTTCGGTGCGGCAATCCCACAATTGAATGCTATTGTTTTGTACTTTTTCTAACAGCTCTGCATATTCAATACGGTACTTTTCGATATTGGTTAGATTAATCTCCACCAGAGGCACTACGGGAACTAATTTCTCCACTTCTGAAGAAGTAGGCAAACCGGCTGCCAGCCAGGCATGAATGCCACCATTTAACAGGCTGGTATTTTCAAAACCCAGACAATGCAGGTTCCAGATCAGACGCCCTGCCCAAGCCCCACCTTCATCATCATAAGCCACCACATGATGTTCCGGAGAAATATTCAGATATTCAATCAGGGCTTTTAAGCCCTCTACATCAGGCAACAAACCTGAAGCCTGCTCTTCTTGGCGTACCAGCTGCTTCGGTTGCACATGAATGGCATGCGGAATATGCAATTGATCATAAACAGAACGACGGCTTAAATCGACAATGCGTAATTTTTCATTGCCTAAAAACGGAACCAGCTCTTCTGCTTCTATTAGCAGAGCAAAATTAAACGCAGATACAGTCATACTTTTTTCGTGTTTTATTCAGATCAACATGGACGATCTTAGCATAAGTCATTTTCACTATTATGCTGATTTTTTTGCATTGGTTTAGCAAAAAATCAGCTATAGCCATCATGATTATTCTGTTTCGGTGAGATTAAATACCTGACGTAAATAGGCCAGGAAGGTATCGTTATCGGTCATTGTTTTTCCTGGACTGTCGGAAATTTTTGCTACCGATTGACCATTGCATTCCACTAGTTTTAACACAATATTGAGTGGCGCTTGTCCCAAGTCATTGGTTAAATTGGTACCAATACCAAAGCTGACCTGAAAGCGGTCTTTAAAGTATTGATGCAAGCCCCAGGCTTTTTCCAGATTCAGCCCATCACTAAAGGTCAGCATCTTGGTTTTGCTGTCAATTTTTAATTTCTTATAGTGCGCATAGGCTTTATCACCCCATGCATAGGGATCGCCACTATCATGACGCAAACCGTCAAACAGTTTGGCAAAATACAAATCGAAGTCACGCAGGAATGCATCCATTCCTACCACATCGGTCAGGGCAATCCCTAAATCACCACGATATTCCTGCACCCAGGTTTCCAGTGCCGCTTTCTGAAAATCGCGTAAACGCACATCCAGAGCCTGAAAGGCCTGTAAAAACTCATGTGCCATGGTTCCGATCGGAGTAATTCCCAATTCTTTCGCAATCAACACATTGCTGGTACCACGGAAAATATTCGGTGAGGCTTGGTTAAATACTTCAATCACATGCTTTTGCCAGGCAAAACTATAACGACGACGCGTACCAAAGTCAGACACCAAGAAAGGTGGTTCATGAGGCTTCAATTCTTTTTCATAATGCTTTAACAGTTCGACTTTGGCTTGCAAACGGCGTTCACCTTCTGCCAAAACTTCATCACTGCGAATACGCATGAAATACAGTTCATTGACAATGGCCAGCACAAAGATTTCAAACATCATCGCCTGAACCATGGGTCCCTCAACCCAAATATCCAAACGACCTTGTTCATCAATACTGGCTTTAATAAAACGACGTTTCAGCTGGAACAGTTCCAGATAATCGACGAAGTCACTTTTGATAAAACGTAAACTGCGCAGATAGAGCAGCTCACCTTCTTTAAACTTAAGCTGGCATAAATAGTCGAGTTGCTGATTCAAATCGCCCAGAATATCCGTCAGTGGATAAACGGTATCCTCTAAATTACGGCAACGGAAATGATAAACACTGTGCGTTTGAGGAAATTTATGCAATACCACCTGTAACATGGTGAATTTGTACAAGTCGGTATCAAGCAAAGATTGAATGATTGGAGCCATATCTAATGAAATTTCGCTGTGCTGACTGCATTAAAACACACTTTTTATCTTGATATTGCTAGTTTTGCGTACAGCTGTACCCGTCAAGGCAATAGAGTCACGGTTAAACCTCACTGTTATTCCGTAATAGAGCTGTATTTTATTTCCTGTGAGCGGCCTTGAGTCACGACTCTCGCATTTGCATCTTCATATCCAGTTTCGTTAAAGTCTGCTTGGGTTTATTCATGCAAAGATAGAGTAAAACATCTTTAACCAAACCTGATGATTCTGTTGAGATATTGTGTGTATTTTAAAGCTTAAATTTCTGTCTGTTTGCTACAATGCTGCGGATAAATTGAAGATTTAAATTGGTTAAGTTATGCGTGCATTATTGCAACGGGTTCTAGAAGCAAAGGTTGTGGTGGATGGTGAAACCACTGGGCAAATTGAAAAAGGCATTTTGGTTTTTCTGGGATTAGCTAAAGAAGACAATCTGGAAAAAGGCAAAAAGCTGATCGACAAGATCTTGAAATATCGTTTTTTTGATGATGAACAAGGCAAGATGGGCTGGAATGTCAGTCAAGCGGGTGGCGGATTATTATTGGTTTCACAATTTACCTTAATGGCGCAAACGCAAAAAGGCTTACGTCCTGACTTTGGTCCAGCGATGCCGCCAAGTGAAGCCAAAGCACTTTATGAACAATTGGTTGAATATGCAAAATCACAATTTGAGAATGTGCAAACTGGCATTTTTGCAGCCGATATGAAAGTGCATTTGGTCAATGATGGACCGGTGACGTTTAATCTGGAAGTTGAATAAGGCGACAATATTGCCATCATAAAAAAACCCTCGATTGAGGGCTTTTTTATTTTTAAATGCAGATCTGAAATTATTTACCGGTTTTTTCACGGATAAATGAACGCACCAATTTCACTTTTTCTTGTACTGGCTTAGGTAATTTTGGTGGAATCAGTTTGGCAACTTTGTTAAACCAGACCAAAAGACCAAAATCTCCTTCCATTTTAATGGTTCCATTTTGCATGCCAGTCATGAAAGCGCTGGGATCACCTTTTATTAAAGTTTTTACACCTTGTTCACTGTCTGCAAACTGCAAAATGAAGTCCGCTTTTTCCACATCACCTGCTACTGTGTCAATTTGTCCATTGTTTACAATAATTTGACGTGCAACACCCAGGTCAGTACCAATTTGAATGCGGAATTGACGTTCATGAACCAGCTCAATAAATTTTGGACTGGTACGAGCCAATTGCTTCATACGCAAAGCCAAGCCCGCAACTAACAAATCAAGCGGATCCGTGCTTACATCGACCAGTGGTAATTTTACGACAGGAATCGAAGATAGTTTCATGACATTTAAGCCTATTGTAATTGTTGGAAAATTGACGACTTATCCTACCATAACTTGTGTTTTTTGAAGTAAGGCTTTGTATAACAATAATCAATAAAAAAAGATGTGCCTGAGCACATCTTTTTATTTTTTTAATTTAATTTATAGATCTTACAAATTAACGGCTTGAACACTGTTGCTGTTCATCGTCATAAACTGGTGTATGTTCAATATACTGACGTTTGGCTAAAGCTCGTTCTGCACGACGATCTTCACGTAATAGCAGCATAGTTACAATAACCATCACCGACATTAACGCAGTCAGATAGCTGTATGCCATGGGTAAATCAAAAACGATTTGTGTGCTGAAGCGAATGGCTTCAATCACTCCCCAAAACAGCATACCTGCAAACATATAGCTTAACAAACGACGATAAGGCGAGAAGAAAACAGCTATCAAAGCAGCCGCAATCAAGCTTAAGCCAACAATGGTTGCTAAATTCGCTGTAACCATAAAAACCTCCGTCCTATAAAGGATGTTGACACTTTTATATGGGTCTAAATCAAATCCCCGATAGCGTGAATAAATGCTGAAATATATTTATATCAATTTCTATGCAAGCATTATGCGGAGTTTTTTTAAGAAAAAAAGTCTTGTATTTTCAGTAAGCGACATACCTTGTCGCAATATTATTTTGTCATTACATTTTTTTATTTTTAACTTTTTCTGGAAACGAGATGGGCTCGGACTTGCCGTGTCATTACAAAAAAACAACTCATTTTAATCAATAAAAAAACTTTTTTCCTGAATGGCTTGAATGCTGTTTTTATCGGCAATGCCTGGCTACCGTTCATCGTATTTTGCCTGTTTTTAAACAAAAAACGCGACATCAATGTCGCGTTTAGTCAATAAATTTCAATCTTTAGGCACGACTCAGATCTTTATCATGTACGCCGAGCAGATAGAGTACTCCATCAAGGCCGACACTTGAAATCGCCTGATTGGCATTTTGACGAACCAAAGGTTTGGCACGGAAAGCCACACCTAAACCGGCAATAGACAGCATTGGCAAGTCATTGGCACCATCCCCTACGGCAATGGCCTGTTCCAGTGAAATACCCATTTTCGCAGCCAGTTCACGCAGCAATAAGGCTTTACGGGCACCATCGACAATATGTCCTTTGACTTCACCGGTAACCACACCATCTTGTACATCCAAAATGTTGGCATGGACTTCATCAATCCCCAGTTTTTCTTGCAGGTATTCGGCAAAATACTGGAAACCACCGGAAAGAATGGCGGTCTTGTAACCCAAGGCTTTCAAGGTTGAAATCAGGCGCTCTGCCCCTTCCGTCACGGTTAAGCGCTCGGCAATTTGAGGTAAAACAGAAGCATCCATACCTTTTAATAAGGCGACACGGGCACGGAAGCTTTGCTGGAAATCAAGTTCCCCTTGCATGGCGCGTTCAGTAATTTCAGCAACTTGCTCACCGACACCGGCCTCAATCGCCAACTCATCAATCACTTCCTGCTCAATCAAGGTCGAGTCCATGTCAAAGCAGACCAGACGACGATTGCGACGGTAAGCATTATCTTCTTGCACCGCAACATCGACGCTTAATTCAGTCGATAAACGCAAGCATGCCGCACGCATGGCAGTGGCATCCAGCATTTGTCCTTTCAAGCCAAATTGCACGCAAGAGCGTTTAGGTCCATCGGCTTGAATATCCAGCTCCGGACGACCCGACAAACGGGTCACGGTTTCAATATTAAAGCCCTGGTTGGAGACAATCTGAGTCACTGCCTGCAGGTGTGATGCTGTTAATTCCGGTGCCAGTGCCGTCACGATATAACGGGTCTGTCCCCCTTCACTCACCCATTGATCATATTCTGATGTAGAGATTGGTTTAAAGCGCACTGTTAAGCCAATATCATGTGCTAGAATCAGAATCTCCTTCATGGCTAATGCTGTAGCAGTTTGGTCATCTGACGAAACAACAATACCTAAAGTCAGTTGGTTGTGGATGACGGCTTGTCCAACGTCCAAAATTTGTAACGAATGGACGGACAATACCTGCATTAATCGTGTAAATTGATTAGGCTGGTCGGGTCCCAAAAATGATATAAGAATGATTTCTCGCATGAATTGACTCGGATCTGAGCTACAACTATTGCTAGAATCATAATCGAATTTGAACATAAATGCCTTGGAAGTTTACGTTGAATGCGCCTAGACAAGGGCTATTTGCTAGCCTACTGATTGTAAGTTTTGCTTTTCACACCTTTTTACTGGTACTTGCGACGACGCATCAGTTGAATGCTAACCGCGCCAGTCAGGGACAGCTGATGACCTCGCAACTGGTCACAGACAGCCTGTCCGAGCTGGAACCGGCCAATACGGTGTCATTGGCTTTACTGGCCGACCGTTATGCAACCAACCCGAGTGTGGCCTCTATCCGTATTTTAGATGCGAATAATCAGGTACTGGCAACAGGTGGTTTAACCAAGACACGCCAAGGCGAAGTTTTTGTTCGTGAAGCACTGCAAAATGAAAAGAAAGTCGGCAGTATTGAAATTACCCTGATTCAGCCAAGTATAGGGGAGATTTTACGTACCCAATGGCTGGCGATTTTATTATCGCTGCTGATTCATGGTTTATTATGGTTAGCCTATCGCGCCATTGCCCGTCCAAGCCGTACCGAATATCTAGCGCGTATCAACAATGAATCACGCCTCAAACATGAAATTCAAACCCTGACTCAGGCTTTGGAACAAGAACAGCACAATGCCGCAGTCGCGATTGCTCAGGCGCAGAACAACGCTCAGACTAAAGCTAAAACCAAAGAATCCAAGCCTGTAGTGCTGGATGACAATTGTATTGCCTTAAATATTCAGTTTTATGATCCAAAACAGCTGATGGATTCGGTGAATAAAACCGTTTCTATTCCTTATTTTAATTTATGTCAGATTTTCCTGAATAAAGCCGCTGAACTCTGTGTTCAACACTACAAATTAAATAGTTCCGATATCTCCACTGTACATAAATTTGATGAGCATGGCGCAACCATTAGCATGTCGGTCGAAACACCAAATGCAGTGCAATGTCTGGTGATGATCAGTACCGTATTCCAGTTATTATCCGATGTGCTGTACAAACGCTATCGTGAAGAAAAACGTTTCGTGTTGCAAACACGCAGTGCCATTTCCAGCCATGTTGAGGCTATGCACCTCAGCCCTGTCCAAGCAGCAGAACGTCTGGTACAACAACTGGCAGCCAAAGAAAGTGCCATTCATTTACCGAATGAATTACTTAAAGGCATTTCAGATCGTTACCAGTTGGTCAGCATACCAAATCCAACCAATGTGCTCACCCGTCATGCCTTTATGATGAACGGGATGGACAGCGAAGTGGCCGAATTGGCACAAACCTTTAGAACTGAAATTTTAAAAGCCAAGCAATCCAAAGCATCTTAAAAACAGCTCAATAAAAAAAAGCCGGGTTCATGAACTCGGCTTTTTATTGCTAAAATTCTGTGCTGAAGTACCACTGAAGTCAGCAGAGATCTTTTAAGCATTATTCTATTTTATCTGTCCTGCTTGCCCAATAACTGGCTAATGCAGGTCCTGAAATGTTATGCCATAAACTGAAAATTGCACTTGGCACTGCGGTTATTGGGGATGCAGCAAAATGCACTGCAGCCAAAGCCACGCCTAGACCCGAGTTTTGCATCCCCACTTCAATGGCAATAGCTTTACTGTCTGCATAAGGCAGTTTAAAGAAGCGGCTTGCCCAAAAACCTAGCAAATAGCCCAGACCATTGTGCAGCGCGACCACGCCCAAAATCAATAAACCGGATTGCAGAATCTGCACCTTACTTCCGGCAATAATCGCAGCCACAATCGCCACAATGGCAAATACTGAAATCAACGGCATCACTTGAATATAAGCATCAACTTTTTGCTTGAATATCGAGCGCACAATCAAGCCCAGAATGATTGGAAACAGCACCACTTGCAAAATTGAAATAAACATCGAGCTTGCATTAATCTCAATCCATTGGCTAGCCAAAAGATAGAAAATTGCCGGGGTTAATACAGGCGCCAAAATAGTCGAAACTGAAGTACAGGCCACGGATAAAGCAGTATTGCCCTTGGCCATATAAGTAATGACATTGGATGCCGTCCCGCCGGGGCAACAGCCGACCAGAATTACCCCTATTGCAATTTCAGGCGGCAGTTGAAACAGCTGACATAAAGCATAGGCCAGTCCTGGCATGACAATAAATTGTGCAGCCACACCAATCCCCACGGCTTTAGGACTTTGCAATACCCCTTTAAAATCATCGACAGTCATGGTCATGCCCATACCGAACATGATGATCCCCAGCATCCAGGTGATATAGGCTTTCAGCCAGACAAAGGCTTCCGGGAAAATTAAAGCAATAGCGGCAAATAGTACTACCCACAGGGCAAAGGTTTTCTGAATAAATTGCGTAAAGCGCAACAAATAAGACATAAAGATCAATCCGATATTTATTCTAGTATCTCGTCCAGGAAGTAACCTTTACAACATTAAGCAACAAAAAATTAGACTTTTCCCAGACTGGATTAAACTGTTTATGAGGCCTGTTGCTGAACAATATCTTTGACCAGAATACGTTTTACTCCAGCTGCCAGCATGTCTTGCCAGGCATGTTGCAATGAACCGTGTAAATCGATGCCCTTAGTGGCATCGGAAATCACATAGGTTTTAAAGCCCAGTTTGCAGGCATCTATTGCTGTCCATGCCACACAAAAATCAGTGGCAATTCCTGCAATAAAAACGGTATCAATACCACGTTCTTTTAAATAGCCGGCCAAACCGGTTGTGGTTTTTTGATCTGCTTCCAAAAAGGCTGAATAGCTGTCGATATGGACATGAGTACCCTTGCGGATAATCAATTGTGCCGTCGGTAAATTGAGCTCTGGATGAAGTTCTGCATCAGTAGTGCCTTGTACACAATGGCTTGGCCATAAGACCTGACTGCCATAGTCGAGCTGAATACTGTCATAAACCGCCTTACCAGAATGATTGTCTGCAAAAGAGATATGATTTTCAGGATGCCAGTCTTGAGTCAGGACAATATTGTTAAAATACTGCCCCAATACATTGATATTTGGAATGATCTGATCGGCATTCGCTACGGCCAGATTACCGCCTGGGGTAAATCCTCGTTGTACGTCCACCACCAGTAATACGACATTAGTTTGCATCCGTTTTCATCCCCTGAAATCTCGATTTATGCCCAAGCATAGCGCAAATATAGTAGAGTATTTTTAGCACTACCGATAAAAATAGAATGACTGTTCATTCGGATCAATCTTGGAATCAGTTCAATATCTGCATCATTTTGCAATGAATAATAAATTAAAGAGTTGTTTTTATTTCATCGCAAACGATAAGAAAAACAGAAAATTTTCCCTATCAATAGCATGATGATTTTTTTAAATTCTGAGCATAAAAAAAGCCTGCAAATGCAGGCTTTTTTTAATTTTTTCAGTATTACACCTTGGTGCGGTTCACCAGGATCAGCATACATACTGCAGAGATAATGATACATGGAATCGCTGCGGTAATAACCCCTGCTGCACCGAAGCCTGCAGTCAGTAACTGACCTGCAATCACAGGGCCAAGCATTGCGCCGATACGGCCTACTGCAGAAGCAACACCTACACCAGTACCACGTACTTCGGTCGGATACACGATACTACCAAAGGCATACAGTACGCCCTGACAGCCGATCACAAATGCACCTGCCAATGCTGCTGCCATATACATCTGGTTAAGCGAGCTTGCACCATTTAGTGCCAGTAAACCCGCGAGGATACCACCGTACATCAACAGGATGACGTAAGCTTTCTTCCAGCGATCGGTCAACATACCCAGAATAATCGTACCGATGGTCGCAGTCACCATGAAGTAGAACTGTGCGGTTGAACCGTTTTGACGGGTAAAGCCCAGTTCCATAAACAATGATGGTAGCCAGCTCAGCATGATGTAAACCACCATCAGGGTAAAGAAGTAGCTCACCCAGATACAGATCGTGCGTAACAGGTTATTGGAATTAAACAGGTCCTTAAATGAACCTTGCGGTGAAACGGTAAGTTCTGCTGCAGTTTTGTTCTTGGCCTTCAGGTATTCCTTTGACTCAGGCAAGAACCACATCATGAGTGGAATTACGAAGACAGGTAATAAACCACCCAAGTAGAAAACATTCTTCCAGTTGGCACCAAATTCAGTGGCGGCAATTAAAGATAAAATCGCAGCACCGACTGGCATACCACAGTACATCAAGCCCACTGCACGACCACGATTTTTTGGAGATACTGCTTCTGATGCCAGCGTGATCAAAATCGGCATTGCACCGCCCAGACCCGCACCTGCCAGAAAACGTACTGCCAGCAGACTATTGAAGCTGTTGACCCAAACTGTACATAAGGTAAATACAGCAAATGTTGCTGTCGACCAGACCAACACTTTTTTACGACCAATCCGGTCAGCAAGTCGGCCACCGATCAGTGCACCTGGTAATAAACCCAGAATACCTGCACTAAAAAACACACCCAACTGAGAGCTGTCGAGACCAAAATACTCACGAATACCTGCAGCGGCGATGCCGGCTGCCTGAATATCCAGACCTTCAATCACAGCAATCAGAAAACAGATCGCTACCGTGACGATGGCATGCTTATTATCTGATTTTTCCATTGGATTATCCTTGTTCAATCAGCATTACAAAAAGAAAGCCATCATCTATGAGTCTGGAAATTCAAATAACTACCAATAAGTGGAAGAATCTACACTTTATTGACAAAAATACGGGATATTTAAAACTTTTCGATACCAAAATACATAGTCGCAAAAGCACTTAATCAAGTTTAATCAACACACAAAAAATCAACATGACCCTTATTATTTCAATTCTGAAAATCATCTTATGCAAAAAGGGTTAAAATAGATTAATAGTTTTAACTGATTATTTCTTAAGTTTTTAATGATCATTTGGATAAATTAAATGACCGATTTATATTGATTTAACGTCTATGCTAATCATAATTAAATCTTAAATTCTGATGTTTTTACCCGGAATTATTGATTCTATTGACTTAAACCTACATTTTTTTGTGATATCGACCATTCATTTCTCCAGTTAAAAAACCTCATTTTTAAGATCAGCCCTAAGAAACCTTTCAGCTGTGTTCAATTTAAAAAATTAATTTACTGGTGTTGGCTAGACTTTTCACTTGCTTTTCATAAAGTTTTTAGATGGTTTGACTAAAGCATATTGTTCTTCACCGCTTGTTCGTTCATAATTTGCATAAGCATTATTCAATTTCATTCAATTGAGTTGAATTGGCTATAAATCAAAATACGTAACCATCCAAATTTATGTTTTTCTACCTCACCGGATGGGCAAATAGGATATTTTTTTAAAATGACTCAGCAAGCACAGATCATTCAAGGCTCAATTGTCGCAATCGTCACCCCAATGTTTGAAGATGGCAGCGTAGATTGGAAGGGTCTAGAAAAGCTCGTTGAGTGGCATGTAGCGCAAGGCACCAACAGTATTGTTGCTGTGGGTACTACAGGTGAAGCATCAACTTTAAGCATGGCTGAACATACCCAGGTGATTAAAGAAATCATTCGTGTGGCCAACAAACGTATTCCTGTAATTGCAGGTACGGGTGCTAACTCTACCCATGAAGCGATTGAACTGACCAAAGAAGCCAAAGAACTGGGCGCAGATGCTGCACTCTTGGTCACCCCTTACTACAATAAGCCAACCCAAGAAGGTTTATATCAGCATTATAAAGCGATTGCTGAAGCGGTAGACTTACCTCAAATTCTGTATAACGTTCCAGGCCGTACTGGCGTAGACATGTTAAATGAAACCGTGATTCGTCTGGCAGATATTCCACAAATTGTCGGCATTAAAGATGCAACCGGCGACGTCGCCCGTGGTAAGGAACTCATTGAAGGATTAAACGGCAAAGACATGACTGTTTATTCTGGCGATGATGCTACGGCATACCAGCTTATGGGGCTGGGCGCTAAAGGCAACATATCGGTTACTGCCAATGTGGCACCTAATGAAATGAGCCTGATCTGTGCTGCTGCACTCGCAGGTGATGCAGAAGGTGCTGAAGCATTAAATAATAAAGTTGCAAATTTACACAATATTTTATTTTGTGAATCTAACCCAATTCCTGTGAAATGGGCACTCCATGAAATGGGCTTGATTGGTACCGGTATTCGCTTACCATTAACTCCTCTTGCAGAACAATATCGTACCCCATTGCGTGAAGCACTGAACGCTTCGGGTGTCATTAAATAAAGAGCACAACATTATGCAATTACGTTTTGGTTTAACCCTTGCACTTTCGGCATTCAGTTTAGTGGGTTGTAGTTCCATGGGAATCAGTAACGGTTCACTGGACTATAAAAATACAGCAACCCTTGAACCCCTGAAATATCCGGAAGGTTCAATGGTTCGACCAGCAACGCCATTGTATCCATCTCCAACGGTTGACCCGCTTGCCATTGAGCATGCACCCAAGCTTGAAAATAAGCGTGGCAACCGTTTTGCTCTTCCCCGCCCCGATAAGGCACAGACCACTGTAGTAGCAAATGCTCAGGACGACAGTACAAATGTCGGTCGTCCGCAGCTGGTTCGTGATGGAAACCAAAATCCGTTGCTCAAAATAGACGGAAATTCTGCTACAATTTGGCAGTACACACTTGCTACCCTCAGCAGCCTGAACCATACCATTGTGGGTCAAAGTAAAAATCGTTACGAAGTCACCATTAAGGTCGATCAACAGATCTATGTATTAAGACTGACATCTGTAGGTGCAAGTAATAACATCGCTGTGTTCAATGCCGATAACAGCTTTGCAGACAAAGAAAAAGCTGCAGAACTGTTAACCCAGATTTACCAAAATTGGCCAGCCTAGTCGTACTAGGCATTTTTTTTTGAAAAAGGTTCCCCCCATGTTGAAACAAACCTTGCTCTATACTGGTAAAGCGAAATCTGTTTATGAAACAGACAGCGCAGATCACCTTATCCTAGTCTTCCGTGACGATGCATCTGCATTTAACGGCGAAAAAATCGAACAGCTGGATCGTAAAGGCAAGGTGAACAACCGTTTTAACGCCTTCATCATGGAAAAATTGGCTGCTGCTGGCATTGAAACTCACTTCGAAAAACTTCTTTCTCCAACTGAAGTTTTAGTGAAAAAATTAAAAATGATTCCGGTTGAATGTGTAGTGCGTAACTATGCTGCCGGTTCATTATGCCGTCGCTTAGGTGTAGAAGAAGGTAAAGAACTTGTTCCACCTACTTTCGAATTGTTCTTCAAAGATGATGCGCTTGGCGATCCAATGGTGAACGAGTCTCAAGCGATTGCTTTAGGCTGGGCGACTGCTGAACAACTTGCACAAATGAAAGAGTTAACTTACAAAGTTAACGAAGTGCTAAAAGGCTTGTTCGATGCAGGTAACATGTTACTTGTAGACTTCAAACTTGAATTTGGTGTATTCCACGACCGTATCGTGCTGGGTGATGAATTCTCTCCAGATGGTTGCCGTCTATGGGACAAAGACACCAAGAAAAAACTCGACAAAGACCGTTTCCGTCAAGGTTTAGGCGGTGTTGTTGAAGCTTATGAAGAAGTTGCTGCACGTTTAGGTATCGATCTTACTGATATCTAATCAGTCATCTGATTCAAAAAAACCGGGCTGTTTAGCTCGGTTTTTTTATGCTCTATAAATCGAAAAAACAGATATTAATAATAAAAATGATCGTTTTTACAATATTCTGTTTTTTACTTAATATATCTTACATACCAGGCAGCAAGATGTTGGAGTAGGTGGCTTTATAGCATTTTTCTTGCCGGCCAGAATTTGAGTTTACCCTCTAGGATGTATCTCCCCAAAGACATCCTATTTTCAGCCCAATCCCTCCTATGGATTGGGCTTTTTTTTTTTGCTTATTGCTGCTGTTGTTGCTGTTGCCAACGGCGTTGCTGTAAACGCTCCCCTTCCACTTCACGTTTATTACGTGCCGACTCATACAGCTTGATGCCCTTTAATTCAGGCGGCATATACTCTTGCAAGACAAAATGCTCTGGATAATTGTGCGGATATAAGTAATCCACCCCATAGCCCTGCTCTTTCATGAGTTTGGTCGGTGCATTGCGTAAATGTAACGGCACAGGTAAATTCGAGGTTTTTTCAGCTAAGTCGAGCGCCTTGTTAATGGCCAGATAAGTACTGTTACTTTTGGCACTGGTGGCCAAATACACCGCACATTGACCCAAAATAATCCGGCATTCCGGCATGCCCACCGCTTGTACCGAACGGAAGCATTCTCCTGCCAGCAGCAAGGCATTCGGATTGGAATTGCCGATATCTTCCGAAGCGGCAATGAGCATACGACGGGCAATAAACACCGGATCTTCTCCGCCTTTCAGCATGCGTGCCATCCAGTACAAAGCGGCATCCGGGTCACTGCCGCGAATCGACTTAATAAACGCAGAGACCAAGTCATAGTGCTGCTCGCCCGATTTGTCATAACGGGCAATATTCTGCTGTGCCACTTTAACCACAATGGCATTGGTAATGATATTTTCCAGTTCCGGCTCAAAAGTGCTGGCAATTAAATCCAGCAGGTTGAGTGCTTTACGCGCATCTCCAGCAGCAAATTGCAACAAGGCTTCGTATTCTTCAACTTGAATATAGCGTTCTTTTAAAAAAGCATCTTGCTGGATTGCCTTATTTACCAAGGTCTTAATCGCCTCTTCATCCAAGACATTTAAGGTATAAACCTGACAGCGCGATAACAAGGCATTGTTCACTTCAAAAGAAGGATTTTCTGTGGTCGCTCCAATTAAAGTGATTTTGCCCTTCTCGACTGCATTCAATAAGGCATCTTGCTGTGACTTGTTAAAACGATGAATTTCATCAATAAACACGACCGGGGTCAGTAAATCACCACTTTCGGCAATCACTTCACGCAGTTCTTTTACCCCGGTATTGAGTGCCGATAAACTCACAAATGGCCGATCCACCGCCTGTGCCAAAAGCAAAGCAATCGTGGTTTTTCCTACTCCCGGTGGCCCCCAAAAAATAATCGAAGGTAAATGTCCTTGATCAATCATTTGACGTAATGGCGCACCAGCCCCTAATAGATGATCTTGACCAATAATTTCGGACAAGTCACGCGGGCGAAGTCGTTCAGGAAGTGGAATATGGCTCTCAGACATCTTGTTATTTCTTGACTGTACTTAAAGCAAGTCTACTATGTAATTTTAATATCGCGTATTTCAAATCAACCGATTTACAAAAAAATCATATTGTTGTTTTTAAAAAATATACATCATGATTGTGCCGCTTTTTACGTGAATTTACTTTTAAATAGAACAAAGTAAGCTACCTAAAATAAGTCGACCACCAGAAATACAAACTGAATCATTCTACTGCTGCGCATTCATATGTATAATTATTTATATGAAGTGCATCACATTTTCAAGCATCTTGATTATTTTAACGGGTGAGCTTTATGGAAGATACTTTCAAAAACAAGCGAATACCGCTTAGTCGGGATGGCAAAACAAAGAACCAACAACGTATTAAAACTCATACAACTCAATTGTCTGCCGAAAACATGCTCATTCAAAATATTCTTAATCAGTTACCCCAGCTGGTCTGGGTTAAAAACAAACAAAACCAGTATTATTATAATCAAGCTGTTTGTGACTATCTTGGTCGCAATATCAATCTACAGCATAGCGATGAGTGTCAGAAATTCATTCATCCTGAAGATTACCCACACTTTAGTGTACTTTGGCAAAATGCCTTACACACTCAACAAGGCTTCGAACAAGAATGCCGTATTCATCATCATGAGCAAGGTTATCGGATTTGCCTGGTTTCCGTTCAGCCAGCCCAACATTTAGATGATATTGAATGGATGGTGACCGCCACCGATATCCATGATCATTATTTAAAGCATACTGAATTGCATCAGCAAGTGCTTGCCCAGACCAAAATGCTGGATGCCAGCGTGGACTGTATTAAAATTTTAACACCACAGGGTCATGTCACCCATATGAACCGTTCAGGTTGCCTCGCCTTAGGTGTACCGGTCAATGAAAATAAGTTTGGTATGCCGTGGTTAAATTTACTGCCCGAGCCAATTCGGAATTCGGGGCAACATGCGTTAAAACAAGTGGCAAAAGGTCATAATGCCCGTTTTGATGGTATGAGTATTACTCCAGGTCAGCCTCCGCAATATTGGGACAATATTTTAACCCCCATACTCAGTGAAGATGGATCAACCCAAAGTATTCTGTGTGTTTCCCGTGATATTAGCCAACAAAGAATTGCAGAAAAAAATCTTCAACAGGTGAGTGAACTTGACGAATTAACGGGCTTATATAACCGCCGTGCATTTAATAAAATTTTTAAAAAGACCATTCTAAACGCACAGCATCAACACCAATCTGTGGGCTTTTTGCTGATTGATTTAGACTATTTCAAGCATATTAATGATACCTTGGGTCATATTGCGGGTGATTATTTACTCCAGATTTTAGGTCAACGCTTGAGTGGCTGTTTTAACGAGCACGTTGTGGTCTCACGTTTAGGCGGTGATGAGTTTGCGATTATTGTGCCGCAGTTGCATGATGAATCTGAATTGCTGAACATTGCAAAAATAGCGCGTCAGCAACTGGATATCCCGATTTGTTATGCCGGGCAATATATTAATGGCGGGATGAGCATCGGCTGTGCCATCTACCCGCGTGATGCAAACAATAGCTCAACACTGTTACGCTGTGCCGATGTCGCGCTGAATGATCTTAAAGTCAGTGGTCGTGGCGGTATCCGGATGTTTAAGAGTGCCATGATTAAAAGCATAGAGCTGACGACCAAACAGCTTTCGCTGGCCCGAGCCATTATTCATAACAATAAAGTTTTTCCGGTCTATCAGCCCAAGGTCAATCTTGCAGATGGAAAAGTCATTAGTTTTGAAGCCTTGCTGCGCTGGCATGATGCAGAAGATCAAATCCAGCTTCCCTCGGATATTTCTTCCGCTTTTCAGGACTATGAACTGGCTACGCGGATCAGTGAAATTATCCAGTTTCAAGTCTTTCAGGATATGAGCCAATGGCTGGAAGCAGGCTTGCAACTGTTACCCATTTCCATCAATGCAGCGCCGGTCGAATTTTTAAGGGATAACTACGCAGAAACGCTTTTAAACCGGCTAGCTCAATTTAAGATTCCCTACCAGCTGATTGAAATAGAAATTACCGAACAAAGCCTTTCTGAACATGGCGCAGACTATGTGATCCGTGCGCTTAGACTATTAAAACAAGCGGGTCTGAGTATTTCACTCGATGATTTTGGTACAGGCCATTCATCCTTGACCCGATTAAGGGATTATCCGGTCGACTGCCTCAAGATTGACCGCAATTTTATTGAAAATATACCGGACAATCTTTCTGACTTGGCGATTGTAAAAGCGATTAGTCAGATTGGCGCGAGTATATCTTTGGATATACTGGTTGAAGGCATTGAAACCAGTGCACAGGTAGAAGCACTCAAAGCTTGTGATTGCTATATTGGACAAGGCTTTTATTTTTATCATCCCCTGAAATTTCAGGATGCTATGCAATTATTAAATCCTGTAGCTCATGCAGCTCAGCCGCTCAGTTCTTCTGGTTGATCATTCAAGTGATTTAAGTCTGCATGCTCGCAGTCATTCTACTTTGCTGACTGAAGAAGTGACTTCAGCAGAAACGTTGATGCTGAAACAACCGCCGATTAACGCACCCAGCGCACAATATATTCCTCAAGATCATCTTCATTAACTTCCGTTTCGGAAATACAACGGCCTGCTGCCGATTTTCTGGCTTTGATCACACTGTCACGTGTTCCTGTATTTAAATAATGCCAGGTCGGTAAATTCTTGCCTTCTTTTAAACGGCGGTAAGCACAGCTCGGCGGGAGCCAGTGAATAGTATCTAATTTTTCTGGGGTCAGCTGAATACAATCCGGTACATATTCAAGTCGCTGCGCATAATTACTACAACGTGCAGTTTTGCAATCTAAAAGTTTGCAGGCCACCTTGGTATAAGCGACTTCTTGCAGCTCTTCATCTTCCAATTTGATTAAACAGCATAAGCCACAACCATCACACAATGCTTCCCATTCAGCTGTTGTCAGTTCAGCCAAAGCATATTTTTTCCAGAATTGTGGACGTAATTGTTCAGTCATAGCAGTGAGAAAACCAGAAAAGTGATAACGATGATAAGGGGTACAAGTTTACAGGGAATAAACATGATTTTTACTTCAAATCATAGATTTGCCGTCAAAGTGAACATTTTTTAAACACAAGCATAACACTGTTGGAAATTTTCCGCCCCTATACTGAAACAACCCTGAAAATAACAACACATGGAGAAAGCTTATGTTCCGTTGGGCGATTATTTTTGCTGTGATTGCACTGATTGCCAGTCTACTAGGTTTTGCTGGTGTCGCAGGATTATCTAAAGATTTTGCGGTTATTTTACTCGTCGTTGCCGTTATTCTGGCAATCGTCGGCTTCCTCTCCCGGGGAAGAGTTTAGTTGAATGACCTCCGCTTAAAAATATCTCACTTGATCAAAAAAAGAGCCTATACAGGCTCTTTTTCATAGTTGATTCATTCAGTCTCAATCTCAAGCATTAGATCACTCTTTATATAACTGATCTAACGCTCTAAAGTTTTGATCTAAAGATTAAGGTCGTAAGTGGCGTGGTCTAAAGCCTGTTGCCAATAAACCAATCGCATAAGCCACCACACCCACTACACACAAACCGATTACTTCAAGTATACGCATCCACTGGGACACATCCCCGTTGTACCAGCTTAAGCCATACCACAGTGCAGCAATCATGGCAGCATTGGCAATCGCATATTGAAGGAAAAGTTTTTTCCAGTGCCCGGCAAAGCGGAAAATATTGCGTTTATGCAGATAAAAATACAGCATGCCGGCATTGACCAAGGCTGAACCTGATGAAGCCAAGGCCAAAGCCATATGCTCGGCATGCCAGTCAATTAACTTAAAGAAACCAATAAAGACTATATTTAAAATGGCATTGGCTGCCACCGCCATCAAGCCAACGCGTACCGGTGTGCGGGTATCTTGCTGCGCATAAAAACCTGGGGCAAAGACTTTAATCAGCATAAAGGAAATGACCCCGGCACTCATACATTGCAAGGCCAATGCAGTCATTTGCGTATCTTCAAGGGTAAACTGGCCACGCTGGAACAAGGCTTGAATAATAGGTGTCGACAGCATAAATAAGGCGATGCTGGCTGGAATGCCAACCAACATAATGACTTTGGCCGCCCAATCAATCATGCCACGGAACTTGTGCAGATCTTGCTCGGCATGGCGTGCAGACAATGACGGTAAAATCACCGTACCAATGGCTACCCCAATTAAACCCAAAGGCAATTCGGTCATACGTTCTGCACTGTATAACCAGGATACCGAACCATCCTGCATGAACGATGCCCAAATGGTATTCAACAACAGGTTAATTTGCGTGACCGAAACACCAAACAGTGCCGGGAGCATCAATTTCATGATGCGATCCACACCTTCGTGTTTGAAATCCACTTTAGGCGGAATCAGCAATTTTTTACGCCACAGCTCTGGAATTTGAATCACCAGCTGCAAAATACCGGCAATTACTACTGCCCAGCCCAAGGCCATAATCGGTTCGGCCATATAGGGCGTTAACCACCATGCTGCTGCAATCATGGTGATATTCAGCAACACAGGTGAAAAAGCCGGGGTTGAAAAAGACCCATAACTGTTCAAGATACTGCTGGCAAAAGCGGTCAGTGACATAAATAGCAAATACGGTATGGTCAGACGGAACATGTCTGTCGCCAAGGCGAATTTCTCTGGGTCGTCATGGAAGCCGGGCGCATAGATGTACAGCACCGCAGGTGCCGCAATCATGGCAATAAAAGTCAGGGCGGTCATAAATGTCGCAAGACAACCAAAGACCCGACTAATTAGAATTTGTACTTCTGCATGGGTTCGCGTGGTTTTATATTCAGTTAAAACTGGAATAAAGGCTTGCGAAAATGCCCCTTCGGCAAATAGCCGCCGAAAGAAGTTTGGAATACGAAAGGCCACCACAAAGGTATCGAAATCTTTACCCGCACCAAACACATTCAGCAATACCACATCTCGGACTAAGCCCAAAACCCGAGACAACATGGTCATTGCACTAACAATAAAGGTCGATCGCCAAAGCGCCATCGTAACCACCCAGTGAAAAATTAAGCCGCTATTGTAATGAAACTCAACATGGAATTTCGTTGTTTAATCATAAAGCCCATGCATTATTGAGGAGTTTTATGCTGTTGTAATAAAGTTCTGAATTTGACCCAGTCAAAAATTGAGCCCGGATCGGTTTTACGTCCAGGTGCAATATCGGAGTGACCGGCCAAATGTTGTAAAATTTTTGGATAAGCCGCCTGCAATGCAGCCGTCACTTGTGCCAGCACCGTATACTGTGTCTCGTCAAAAGGCAAATCATCACTGCCCTCCAGCTCAATGCCAATGGAATAGTCATTACATTCTTTTTTGGCCAAATAACTTGAACGCCCGGCATGCCAGGCACGATCATTAAAATTGACGAATTGCAGCACTTCACCGCTACGTAAAATCAGCAGATGTGCAGAGACCTGCATGCCTTTTATGGTTTGAAAATAAGGATGCTGTGACCAATCCAGCTGGTTTTGAAAAAACTGTTCAATATAGCCTCCACCAAATTGTGACGGCGGCAGACTGATGTTATGCACCACAACCAGTTGAATTTCGGTGTGTTCGGGACGTTGATTATAATTTGGGGAAGGTACTTGCCTGGCACCGATTAACTGACCGTCGATGACCTGAAAAAAGGGTGCCTGTTGCATAGTCCAATCCTGAGTCTTGTTCGCATAAGCTGATGATTTTAGCGCAATCCTAAAACTTTAAACTTAAAATCTCAAATTCTGCAGATAAAAATCGCTTGAAAAAACGTTTCTTTTAAATGAACAATGCTAATATAACGCGCAATTTTCATGGGTTAAAAAAGATACGGGAATCCTTATGAGCATATCTCAATCCTTGCTTGAACAATCGATCCAAATCAACATTCAACAAGCATTACAAGAAGATATTGGCGAAGGTGATATCACTGCTTTATTAACCCCTGAAGATGAACAGGCTACAGCAACCATCATTAGCCGTGAAGACATGGTGCTGGCCGGTCAGCCTTGGGTCAATGCCCTGATTCAGGCTTATGATCCAAAGGTACAGGTGATCTGGCTAAAAAATGATGGTGACCGCGTACAAGCCAATGAAGCCTTTTTAAAACTGGCCGGTTCTGCACGCAGCCTGCTGACGGTGGAACGCCCTGCCCTCAACTTTGTGCAAACACTTTCTGCGGTTGCGACCAAAACCGCTTTATACGTCAAAGAACTTGAAGGCTTAAATACCAAATTGTTAGATACCCGTAAAACCTTGCCGGGTTTACGTATTGCACAAAAATATGCCGTGGCAATTGGTGGTGGTCAGAACCATCGTCTCGGTTTATTTGATGCCTTTTTGATTAAAGAAAATCATATTATGGCAGCGGGCGGTATTGCTCAGGCGATTAGCAAGGCACATAACATCGCACCGGGTAAGCCAGTGGAAGTCGAAGTGGAAACTTGGGATGAACTGAACCAGGCTTTAGAAGCAAAAGCGGATATCGTGATGCTGGATAACTTCAGCCAGCAGCAAATGATTGATGCGGTGAAGCATGTTGCCGGTCGTTGCAAACTGGAAGCATCAGGCAATATTACTATTGCAAACTTACGTGAAGTGGCAACGTCAGGTGTGGATTATATTTCGATGGGTGTGTTAACCAAAGATGTGAAAGCGGTGGATTTATCCATGCGTTTTAATGCTTGATCTCCCCGCCTCAACTCAATAAAAATTGAGTAAATAAAAAACGCACCGATGGGTGCGTTTTTTATTGCTGAGATGCTTAAACCAACAACTTACCAGCCTAAAGCTTCCTGCTGTTTTTTAATCAATTCTTGGATGCCTTTTTCCGCCAATTCCAGCATTTCGTTACATTGCGCACGGGTAAATGGCTTGTCTTCAGCCGTACCCTGCAGCTCAATAAACTCGCCCGCTTGAGTCATCACTACGTTTAAGTCTGTTTGGCAATTTGAATCTTCTTCATAGCAAAGATCCAATAAGGCTTTGTCCTGATACATCCCAACAGAAATTGCAGCAACCAAGCCTTTAAGCGGATCTTGCTTAATTTTCTTGTTTTCAAGCAATACATTCATGGCATCAATTAAAGCCACTGCTGCACCGGTAATAGATGCAGTACGCGTACCGCCATCGGCCTGAATTACATCACAGTCGATGGTAATCGTGTTTTCACCGAGTTTTTTCAAATCCACCATGGCACGCAAGCTACGGCCAATCAAACGCTGAATTTCCTGAGTACGGCCACTTTGTTTACCACGCGCCGCTTCACGGTCACTACGAGTATGGGTTGAACGTGGCAACATACCGTATTCTGCAGTTACCCAACCTTGTCCCTTACCTTTCAAGAAACGCGGCACTGAATTATCAATACTTGCAGTACAAAGAACTTTAGTATGACCAAATTCAATCAATACTGAACCTTCCGCATAACGCGTATAGTTACGGGTAATTTTTACTTCACGTAATTGATCTAATGTACGTTGGTCGATACGCATAATCGGTTCTCTTTGGCTAAAATTCATTGCGGCCTAGTATAACAGAAGCAAGCCGCAAGGTTTTGCCAGCAGATTCTCCATTGGCAAAAACCATTAAGCCCTTTTACTGCAATTCAGCCTTGAATGACTACTCTACCCATCACGCGTATTTCGTCATTTGAATTAAAAGCTAAATAATTTTTTTAATTTTTGCGTCGATTGTTCAAGGCTTGAAGTCCATGAATTTGGCAATGAACATTTGGCTAAGCGCACCCAGACACTACCAAACTGTTTCATGAAACTGGCTTCATTATAGTGAATGCCATATTCGGTGCATAAGGCACGGATTTTCGGTGCAGCTTCGGCATAACGATTCGCCGGCATATCCGGGAATAAATGGTGCTCAATTTGATGGCTCAAATTACCACTTAAAATATGCAGCCATTCTGTGCCGCTAAAGTTACTCGATCCGCGAATTTGACGTAAATACCATTCAGCACGGGTTTCCGTTTCAGTATTGTCCGGTTCAAAAGTTTCTGCATCTTCAGTGAAATGTCCATTAAAAATCACCGCGGATGCCCAGAGGCTACGAATTACGTTTGCCACTGCGTTACCAGCAAATACCGGCAGTGCATTCGGGCCAGCAATTAATGGAAAAAATACATAATCTTTAGCAATCTGACGGGTGGCTTTCTTGCGGAATTTTGCCGACTCTTTCCACACGTCTTTCCAGGTTTTGGTTTTATAGACCAATACTTCTTCTAGAAGTAAGCCTTGTATACCGACATACCATTCGAAAAACACCATGAGCTGAATGGCTAAAGGAATGTTGAATAAAAAGCGTGGTTCCCATTTTTGCGACTCACTGACCCGAATCAAGCCATAACCGACATCATGGTCCTTACCAACAATATTGGTATAGGTGTGGTGGATATAGTTATGGGTGTGTTTCCAGTCATCCCCGGTCGCCATGGTGTCCCAGTCATAATTGGCACCGTTCAGGTTCGGGTCATTCAGCCAGTCGAACTGACCGTGCATCACGTTATGACCCAGTTCCATATTTTCGACGATTTTAGACAGGCCCAATAAACCGGTGCCCGCTAACCATACTGGTGGAATCCAGCCACCAAACATCAGCATGCCACGTGAGGCAATTTCGCTATAACGCACAAAATCACGAATTTTATAAATGTATTCAGCATCTTTTTCACCAATGCTGTCCATGATTTCACGGCGAATGGCATCGACTTTTTCACCAAATTCGGCGATTTGTTCAGCACTTAAATATTTTGATTTACTATTTTCTGGAAATTTAACTGACATATTCATTGTTTTTCTCCTGAGTAAGCATCGAACCCTGTGTTAAAAGTGCGATCACTCACTGAACGGCGCTATTAAAGCGTTTTTATTTTTTAAAGGTTAATCACTACCGGACTCACGGCCTGGCTAATACACAATTTAATCTGGGTATTGCTATCGTGATCGATTTCACCAGTCTGCAAGTTTTTGGTCGAACCGCTCACTTTGGTACAAGTACAGGTATTACAAATCCCCATACGACAGCCATATGCGGGTCTTAAGCCTGCCTGTTCAGCACTTTCCAGCAAATTGGTTCTGGCTTCAAATTCCTGTTGGGCACGTAAAAATAGCACCGGTTGTACTGCGGCATTTTCATCAACAACAGTATGGAAATATTCCTGTTTAAGTCTGTCGGCAATTCCCAGCTGTTGATAGATCTGGTTCAGGCTTTGCATCATGCCCTTGGCACCACAGGCATAACTCTGACGTTGTTGGAAATCAGCAACTGTGTTTTGCAACAAACCCAAATCGAGATGTTGTTTCTGTGCAAGTGTATTGAAATGGTGATAGTGGAACTGTGAATTTTGTTCTGATAATTGCTGTAATTCGGTATGAAAAGCGTCATCTCGGGTAAAATAGATCAGATCAATCTGACTGACTTTTTGACGGATCGCCTGCTGCAATAATGAATAAGTTGCAGTGATGCCACTCCCCGAAGCCAATAATAAAACAGGTTCTACAGATGAATCCAAGGTGAAATCGCCTTGAACCTGGGAAATTTCCACCACACTGCCGACAGCCAAGCGAGTTAAAGCATTGGATACTTTGCCCTGACGTTTTACTGCAATCACCACGTTGCCGTGTTCGGTGATTTTCACAATCGAATAACTACGTTGCTCACGCACACCAGCAATCACCACAGTCACTAAAACACTTTGCCCGGCAGAGAAAAGACAAGCACGGAAGTTATGATTCGGTTGTAGCTGAATTTGATAAAAATCTGCACTCAGTGTCTGTACATCGACAATGCTGGCTTTGACTTTTTTCCATGCCCAAACTGGATTTATTTTTTCAGCAATAAAATCGACGAAATCTTCTCGAATCCATTGCGGCTGATATTGGATCACATGACTCATATGATGTTCCTCTTTTATTGCTGGCTATTTATTTGAGTGAACAGGTGTTCTTATAGTGAACACTTGTACACTATAATGGTTTTTTAATTCAGTCAACACATGTTCACTGACATTCGTCGTTTATTTTGTTTTTTTTTGATAGACTTCATGCAGAATTTTTTTAGGGTAGTCGCATGTCGATACGGGATGAGCGTAAACAGCAGAGCCGCCAAGCACTTTTAGATGCAGCGTTGGCTTTAAGCACGTCTGGGCGTTCGTTCAGCAGCATCAGTTTGCGTGAAATCGCACGCCATGTCGGTTTGGTTCCGACGGCATTCTATCGTCATTTTCAAGACATGAATGAGCTGGGACTGGAACTGGTCGATCAGGTTGCCATGCATTTAAAAGGCATTTTGCATCAGCTGGGGCAGGCCTATATTTATCAGCCGAACACCAAAACCCAAATCAGCCTGAACCTGTTTTTCCAGGCAGTTGAACATCATCCTGAACCGTGGGTATTTATGATTGCCGAGCGCTGGGGTGGTTCAGAAGTGATTCGTCATGCCATTACACGGGAAATTACTTTTTTAATTGAAGACCTGGCCAATGATTTGGGCCAGGTTGAAACCGTGCAGCACATTCGTAATCTCCAAGACTTGCAGGTGCTTTCTAATATTTTAATTAACTTGTCTTTTACCTGGGCCATGACCTGGATGGACATTAACCGCCAATATCAGGGTCCAGAACGATCAGTTCAGCAAAACCAGTTTAAGCTGCAAACCATTACCCAGGTTCATCTCATTTTCCGGGGGATTTCAAACTGGGATCCTGTCAAGCAATAAGTGCTCGGTCACTCAGACTTCATAAAAAACAATAGACATAAAAAAACCCGCAAGCATTGCGGGTTTTTTCACTGCATCAGATTTATTTGGCTTTACGCTCTTTTTCAACCAGATAGCTGATCACTTGAGTGACTTTGGCATCTTCGCCTTGGACCACATATTTACCATTGACCACTACAGCAGGCACACCGCTCAATTGATATTGCTGTGCCAATTGCTTGGCTTGTGCAACTTTTGAGGTAATGGCGAATGAATTAAACAGGCCGTTGAACTTGGCTTCAGGTACGCCATATTTCACAAAAAATTTGGCCTGTGAGTTTTGATCAAAAATTTGCTGGCCACCTGCATGAATGGCATGGAATAAAGGCAAGTGAGTTTTCTTGCGTACCCCTAATGCTTCAGACACATAATAGCCACGCGCGCCCTGTTCCCACACCGGATTCATTGCCGCAGGAGTACGTACGAAACGTACATCTTTAGGTAATTTTTTCAGCCAGGTCTGCATATGCGGCTCTAAGCGATAGCAATGCGGGCAGCCATACCAGAAGAATTCACGTACTTCAATTTTTCCCGGTACCTCAACTTTACCCGGGTTAGCCACCACGGTGTAATCTTTACCTGCAACAAAATTTGCTGCCATTGCAGTACCGGATAAGGCAAAAATAGCCGTCGCTATGCTACCTAAAAGAAATTTTTTCATTGACCTTATTGTCCTCTAAATCGTTATGCTTAATTTATGCGATCACTATAAATCAATTATGCCGAATTGGTTTTCATTCTGTGAACTTTTTTACGGCATTTATCGCTTTTTTTAGAATTAACGCTACACTAAGCTTCTGTAACTTTTTTAAATTATAACGACTTGATTGAGGTGATACCGATGTCGCAATTGA
Source organism: Acinetobacter sp. SM34 (assembly GCF_022012365.1). Classification (NCBI taxonomy): domain Bacteria; kingdom Pseudomonadati; phylum Pseudomonadota; class Gammaproteobacteria; order Moraxellales; family Moraxellaceae; genus Acinetobacter; species Acinetobacter sp. SM34. Next base: position 207,213 of record NZ_JAKLTP010000004.1, read on the forward strand.
ATGTTGATCCACAAGAAATTGCCAAATTTGAAGCATTCGCTGCCATATGGTGGGATCAGCATTCTGAGTTCCGCCCATTACACATGATCAATCCGCTACGTTTAAACTGGATTGATGAGCATGCAGGTGGCCTGACGGGCAAAAAAGTGCTCGATGTCGGTTGTGGTGGCGGTATTCTGTCAGAAAGCATGGCACGTCGTGGTGCCGATGTTTTGGGTATCGACATGGGTGAAGCGCCTTTAAATGTGGCACGCATTCATGCCGAACAGGAAGGCGTGCAGAATATTCAGTATCGCCAGATTCCGGTAGAACAGTTGGCACAAGAACAAGCTGGACAATATGACGTAGTGACCTGTATGGAAATGCTGGAGCATGTTCCAAATCCGGCATCGATTATTCAGGCCTGCCATGCACTGGTCAAACCGGGTGGTCATGTGTTCTTCTCGACCATTAACCGTAATCCGAAATCGTATTTATTTGCCATTATCGGTGCGGAATACGTACTGCGTATGCTGGCCAAAGGCACACATGATTACAGCAAATTTATTAAGCCTTCCGAGCTGGCACATGATATCCGTGCTGCCAATCTAGAACTGAAAGACATGACCGGTCTGCATTATAACCCGCTAACCAAACGTTACTGGCTGGCACCGAATGTCGATGTGAACTACATGGTGTATACGGTAAAAGAAGGTGCTGAATGAAAGCGGTACTGTTTGACCTGGATGGCACCCTGATTGACACCGCGGCTGACTTCATTCGTATTATTCAGGACATGTGCCGTGACAAGCAATGTGAAATCGTGGCTGCCGATTTGATTCGCACCCAGGTCTCTGAAGGTGCGCGGGCCATGGTGAAACTGGTCTATCCGGAACTGGAAGTCGACGATCCGATTTTTCTCGCCCATCGCCAGCGCTTTCTGGATTTGTATGGTGAAGATATTGCAGTAGAGACTGACCTGTTTGCAGGCATGTATCCCTTGCTGGAACAGCTGGAAAGCCAGGATATTCCTTGGGGCATTGTCACCAACAAGCCACGTTGGTTAAGCGAATCTTTATTAAAAGCCCTGAATTTGACCGAGCGCTGTTCGGTTCTGGTTTGCCCTGAAGATGTCAGCAAAACCAAACCTGATCCGGAGCCGATGTATCTGGCAGCCAAGCAGATTGATGTCAGACCGGAAGACTGCATTTATGTCGGTGATCATCCCCGTGACATTGATGCGGGCCGGAATGCCCATATGTACACCATCCTGGCCGGCTATGGTTATTTACCATTGCAACACAAAGATGACTTAACAGCCTGGCAAGCGGATTGTATAGTGAAGACAGTTACAGAATTACATCAAGTGATTAATCAATTAGTCGGCGTAAAACAAGATCATCATTCACTTATTTCATAACGACATAAAAATACGATAAACGAGGAGGTAGACAATGAAATATTCAGAATATCAACCTCGCCCCGATCTGTTAAAAGATCGCATTATCCTGATTACAGGTGCGGGCGATGGTATTGGTCGTGCTGCTGCAATGAGCTATGCCCTGCATGGTGCCACTGTAGTGCTGCATGGACGTGCCTTAAACAAACTGGAAGTCATCTATGATGAAATTGAAAGTCTGGGTGCGCCACAACCGGCTATTCTACCTTTGCAACTGTCCAGCGCCTCTCCTCGTGACTATGAATTACTGGTCGATACTTTAACGCAACAGTTCGGTCGCCTGGATGGCATTTTGCACAATGCTGGCATATTGGGAGAACGTACCGAACTGGCGCATTACCCGGTGGATGTCTGGGATGATGTGATGGCGGTGAATTTGCGTGCTCCCTTTATTTTGACCCAGGAACTGCTGCCCTTACTGGCAAAATCCGAGCATGCTTCGGTGGTATTTGCCAGTTCGGGTGTCGGCCGTGAAGCGCGGGAACGTTGGGGAGCCTATTCGGTATCCAAAATTGCCATTGAAGCGGTGAACCAGATTTTTGCCAAAGAAAATGTCTATCCGAATGTACGTTTTAACTGCATTAATCCGGGTGCTACCCGTACTGCCATGCGTGCCAAGGCCTATCCAGATGAAGATCCAAAAACCTTAGCGACGCCTGAAATGATTATGCCGGCTTACCTGTATTTAATGGGGGATGACAGCCTGCATATGAATGGACAAAGTATTGATGCGCAGGATTAATCCCTGGGCAATACGTTTAACTAAAGGGAGCAGATAGTGCTCCCTTTTTATCCTCAAGCCGCTTCCAAACATTCAGCCTGATTTTAATCCTCAAATCATAAATCGTATTTTTAAATAAATTTAATAAAAATATTCGGTTTTATAAATCAATAAAATCAGCCTATGCTGATCTTCATTGAAAAACATACAAAATGAGGAAACTCAACATGGCTGATCAGAAGCGTAAGCTTGAAACGATTCGCAGCATTGAAAATTTACAACTTTCGAATGTCTTGATCCGTGGTCTGGATGATGCCCAACAGGCAGAGACCATTGTGGAAGCCATCAATTCCTTACAAGAGCTCACAGAACAATGGAACTAGTCTCTTACTTATGACTCACTCATGAACAGTCTGTCTGGCTGCTTATTTTTTAAAAAAGAAAATTTTTTACTCCCTACAATAATTTGCAGAACTTTGATACAAAATTTTCATCCGCAGAAAGTTTTCGAGTATTTTATAGCTCTATAAAATTGCTCAAGATTTTTACATAATGAGAGATGTTGCAAGAATATCCTTATTATCTCTGCATTTTTTAAGAAATGTGTGATCTATCTTCACAGTTTCTCTGCAATTTTTTCGTACATTAGCAGCCATGAAATTAATAACTTTTCTATGAGGGTTCAACATGAAAAAGATTTTGACAGTTTTGGCAATTTCTTTCAGTGCATTGATGGCAAACAGTGCCACCATTGCCGGACCTCATGAAAAAAACAATAATCATCGTGGCTGGGATCAATCCGATCAGCCAAAATTTAACCGCAGTCGCGATTTTCGTGAAGATGATAATGATGATGACATGCAGGACAAACGCCGTATGCGTGAAGAACGCGGATTTAAGCGTCTACAACAGCATAAATGGCAACCCGGTTATGTGATGCCGCAGCATTATCGCGGTGATGGTTATAAAGTCGATTATAAAAGCCATGACCTGCCTAAGCCGTCACGCAATCAGCAGTGGTACAAAATCAACAATGACTACATTTTAGTCGATACGGATAGCAATAACATTGTGCGTATTCAAGGTTTTTAAACACTATTTAAACTTCTCCACGCCCAAACTCCGGTTTGGGTTTTTTTATTTTTGCGCTGTGATTTTTTTCAATATCACACTTTAACTGTATGACTTTCAGCACTTTTACAATCTTCTTTTTTTCTCCATCAATTTCACAATTCAACTAAGATTCCAACATCGTTTATCTCTACTTTTCCGCTAATTTTGAATCATCGAAAACATATACCGAAATAATCCAGGGTGAAAGTAATGAAAAAAGTTCTGACTACAATTGCACTTTCTTTATCTGCATTAATGGCAACTTCAGCGATGGCAGCACCAGACCATCGTTATGATGATCATCGTTATCAGCAGGCACATTCACAACATGACCAGCGCTGGGACAATAACAATCGTTACGACCACAACCGTTATGACAATAATCGCTATGACAACAAACGAGTAAACCCAAGCCGTGACTGGCGTTCAGGCCAAAACTTCCCGCGCGTATTTAGCTCATCTGGCTATAAAGTGAGCGACCGTGAAGCACGCCGCTTACCGGATACCGGCCGTTATCAGCAATGGTACAAAGTCAACGGTGACTATGTGTTAGTGAATGAACGTACTGACCGCATTGTACGCATCATTAACTAAAAACTTCGTTTAAGTCTCCTGTTCCCCCAAGAAGCACCTGAATTTGTTCAGGTGTTTTTTTATTTTGACCCTTCCCCTATGCCGTTTTTTGATTAGAATCAAAGCAGGAAATTTTTATTTTGAGATAGGCATGCAAACGAATTCATCTGAAACATCACAAAGCACAAATTTACAATATGTGCATTGGTTTCGACATTCTGCGCCTTATATCAATGCCCACCGCAACAAAACTTTTGTCATCATGTTTGATGGTGAAGCGGTACAACATGAAAATTTCCAGCATATTATTCATGACATTGCCCTGCTGCATTCTTTAGGCATTCGTCTGATTCTGGTGCATGGCGCCCGTTCGCAAATCAACCAGAACCTGAAAGCCAGCGGCATTCAAACCCCTTTTCATAATCACCGCCGGATTACCACACGCGAATCTTTAAGCTGCGTCATGAATGCAGTGGGTTCGATCCGTTTACAAATTGAAGCGCTGCTTTCCATGGGACTGGTCAATTCCCCCATGTATGGCGCACGCATTGATGTGATCTCGGGCAATTTTGTCACCGCCAAACCCTATGGCATTCGCGATGGTGTTGATTTCCAGCTGACGGGTGAAGTACGTACCGTAGATACCGATGCCATCCAAAGACATCTGAAAAATCATAATATTGTCTTGCTTGGACCAACCGGTTATTCCAATACTGGTGAGGTGTTTAACCTGGTCGCGGAAGAAGTTGCCACCAATACCGCCATTCTGCTTAAAGCCGACAAGCTGATATTTTTGGGTAAGCAACAAGGCTTGGTGAACGAGTTCGGACAATTGCAACGTGAAATTGCCCCGCATCAGCTGGATCAGCAGATCTTGCAATATCAGGATTCCAACCCCGATATTGCCCTGCAATTACGCGGGGCCAAAAATGCCTCCCTGCAAGGGGTACATCGTGTACATCTGATTTCTTATACCTATGATGGGGCCTTGCTGGAAGAACTGTTCACCCGTGATGGTGCGGGCACCATGATGACCGATGCCCATTATGAAGATGTGCGTACGGCTACGATTCAGGATGTCGGCGGCTTGATGAACTTGCTTCGCCCACTGGAAGCAGAAGGCATTCTGGTCTATCGTTCACGTGAAAGATTAGAAAGTGAAATTGAACAGTTTTCGGTGATTGAACGCGATGGCATGATTTTGGCCTGTGCTGCCCTGTACCCGATTCCAGCTTCAGCCAATGAAATCAAATCGGCCGAGATTGCCTGTGTCGCGGTCGATCCAACTTATCGAAAGTCCAACCGCGGCAGCGAGATTTTGCATTATCTGGAAGACAAGGCCAAAAGTTTGGGGATTCAGCAACTGTTTGTTTTAACCACTCGGACTGCACACTGGTTTGTCGAGCATGGTTTTGAACCCGCCAGTGTCGATGACCTACCGAATGCCCGTCAGGCCTTATATAACTATCAACGTAATTCCCTGGTGTTTAAAAAGTCACTTTAAAGTGGCTTTTTTTATCACCGCTATAGCTTTATTTTTTATATCTTTATTCTGAATGTCCTGAAATTTATAATGATTTATTTAGGTGGTTTTTGCATAACCTTATACTGGCTCAAGATTTAGAATTTAATGATTTAAATATCAATAACTTATTTTATTAAAACTATATATTTTGTGGTTCTTATAAATCACTTTTCTACATAAGTTTTTCTCTTTTTTATTTATCTTTTTTCCTCATTAAGAATTTCAATTTTTTTATTTTTTTCGAAAAAGAAAAAGCTTTAGCGTATGTGTTCAATATTCAACACTTCATTGTTGCGGAGCACACATACATGAGCGCCATTCAAACAAAATTCTGGGCGAAATCACTGGTCCTTTCTTCAGTAGTTGCTGGCGCAATGATGATGTCAGGTTGTGGAAAAAAAGAAGCTGAAACGGTCACTTTAAATATTGGCTTCCAAAAATATGGCTTGTTACCGATTATTAAAGAACGCGGCATTTTAGAAACGGCGTTGAAAGAGCAAGGCGTCAATGTGAAATGGGTAGAATTCCCTGCAGGTCCACAACTGCTTGAAGGCTTAAATGTCGGCAGTGTTTCCTTGGGTGAAGCAGGTGAAGCACCGCCTATTTTCGCACAGGCCGCCAATTCAAATCTGGTTTATATCGCCAACCAGCCGGAAGCGCCTAAAGCAGAAGCGTTAATTGTGCAAAAAGATTCAGCCATTCACAGCATCCAGGATTTAAAAGGTAAACGTGTTGCCCTCAATAAAGGCTCAAATGTTCATTATCTACTGTTAAAAGTATTAGAAGCCAACAAGCTCACCCTGAATGACATCCAGGTGGTGTACTTGCCGCCTTCGGATGCACGCGCAGCCTTTGAGAAAGGTGCAGTCGATGCCTGGGTGATTTGGGACCCGTTCTTTGCTGCCGCTGAAAAGCAGATTGGCGCACGCGTAATCGCAAACGGCGAAAACCTGGTCAGTAACCATCAGTTCTATCTGGCAGACCGTAAATTTGCCGAGCAACATCCGGATGTACTGAAAGCGGTCGTGAATGAATTAAACACCACCACCCAATGGGTATCCCAGCATCAGGACGAAGCCGCCAAGCTACTGGAAAAACCAACAGGCCTATCTAAAGACATCCTGAAAACCTCCATTTCCCGCATGGGCTTTGGCGTGCAACCAATTTCTAATGAGGTGGTGCAAAAGCAGCAATATGTTGCCGATGCCTTTTATCAGCAGAAACTGATTCCAAACAAACTCAATATTCAAGCCGCAATTTTAGCGAAGTAAGCCATAGAACAAAACTCAGGGGATTTAACAATGACTCAGCATCAGCTACACAACAAAGCAATCACATGGTTAAAGACCTCCAGTCATGGCATGAATGCCATGTTAGTTGCTTGTGCGATGTTGGGTTCAAGTGCCGCTTGGGCTGTGGATCCTTCGGTGAAACAGCTACGTGTGGGTTATCAAAAATCTTCTGTCAATCTGGTGATTGCACAACAGCAAAAGTTATTTGAACAGGAATTTCCCAACGCGAAAATTAGCTGGAATGAATTTCCGGGCGGTCCACAAATTTTAGAAGCCCTAGCCGTCGGTTCTGTGGATATCGGTTCAACTGGCGATACACCGCCTGTCTATGCGCAGGCAGGCAACAAGCCACTATATTATTTTGCTTATGAAACGGCAAAACCTTTGGCTTCTGCCATTTTGGTGCCAAGCAACTCCAAAATTACCCAGCTCAGTCAATTGAAGGGTAAACGTATTGGGGTTCACCGCGGTTCAAGCTCACATTATCTATTGGTACAGGCAGTACGTAAGGCCGGTTTGCAATGGACAGATGTTCAACCGATCTGGTTAAGTCCGGCTGATGCCCGTGCGGCTTTCCAGAAAGGTGCGATTGATGCTTGGGCCATTTGGGATCCGTACTATGCTGCGGCACAACTGGAAGATAAGGCCAAGGTACTGACCACAGGTAAAGGCTTAAGTCCAAATTACACATTCTATCTGGCTTCAAATGATTTGGTTAAAAATCATCCTCAGGCACTCAAAGGCATTATCAAGCAGCTTAATGTTGCCGATAAATGGGTACAAAGCAACAAGGCTGCGACTGCAAGCCTGTTTGCTCAAAGCACAGGTCTGAAACCGATTGTCAGCCAGACTTTTATCCAGCGCCGTCCTAACCCGTCTGGTGCTGCTCTGCTCAGCAAAAAAGTGATTGCCGATCAGCAAGAGCTCGCCAACCGTTTTAGCGAACTCAAGATCATTCCGAAATCTATCAATATTCAGCAAGCCGTTTGGGCAGGCAAATAATCTAAGGATCAATGCAATGAAAATTTTCTGGTTTATTCCTACGCATGGTGACAGTCGTTATTTAGGCACAAGCAAAGGCGCCCGTCAGGTCGATCATGCTTATATGAAACAGATTGCGGTCGCAGTAGATAACCTGGGTTATGAAGGTGTACTCATTCCAACCGGCCGTTCATGTGAAGATCCATGGATTACCGCTGCCAGCCTGATCGATGCCACTAAAAATTTGAAATTCCTGGTGGCATTACGTCCAGGCGTCACCACACCTGCACTGGCTGCGCGTATGGCAGCAACTTTTGACCGTTTATCTGGCGGTCGCGTTCGGCTGAACCTGGTCACCGGTGGTGATGAGCAAGAGCTTAAAGGTGACGGCGTATATGAAGATCATGCGACACGTTATGAAACTGCGGCTGAATACACCACCATCTGGCGTGAAATTTTAAAACGTTCACATACTGGTGAAAGTTTTACTTTCCACGGTGAACATTTAAGTGTCGATGACGCAAAACTGCTTTATCCACCAGTACAACAACCTTATCCACCGCTTTGGTTTGGCGGCTCTTCCGATGCAGCCGTGGAATTGGCCACCGACCAGGTCGATACTTACCTGACATGGGGTGAACCACCAGCAGCAGTGAAAGAAAAAATTGAAAATGTCAAAGCCAAAGCTGCCACCAAAGGCCGTAGTTTAAGTTACGGTATCCGTTTACACGTGATTGTCCGTGAAACCAATGAACAGGCATGGGCTGCTGCTGAAGAGCTGATTCAATACGTTGATGATGCCACCATTGTCGCTGCACAACAAAAATTCAAACAGATGGATTCGGTCGGTCAACGCCGTATGGCAGAACTGCACAACGGTGACCGCACTAAACTTGAAGTATCTCCAAACCTTTGGGCAGGTGTAGGCCTGGTTCGTGGCGGTGCAGGTACAGCACTGGTGGGTGACCCTGAAACTGTTGCTGCACGCATTCAGGAATATGCCGATTTAGGCATTGATACCTTTATTTTCTCAGGCTACCCACATCTGGAAGAGTCCATTCGTTTTGCCGAACTGGTGTTCCCGCTGTTGCCTTTAGAAACCCGTAAAAAACTGGCTCAACCGAACTTGACTGGTCCTTTTGGTGAAATCGTGGCAAATAACTATGTTGCTGATGAGGCCAAGAAGGAAGTGAAACATCAGGAGCCGGCTTAATGAGCACAAGCATCTCTGCTGGAGCCCTGGCGAAACCCAAGGTTTCACGTGGAACACAATTTGGGCAGCGTTTGCTGCCCTGGTTGTTCCCGATTGCACTGATTGTCATCTGGCAAATTGCCTCCAGTACCGGGCTGTTGGAAAGCCGTATTCTACCTGCACCGACGGCGGTCGTAGCTGCATTCTGGCATCTACTGATCAGTGGTGAACTTTGGCAACACGTCAAAGTGAGTGCCGGACGTGCCCTGCTCGGCTTATTGGTCGGTGGCGGTTTGGGTTTATTACTCGGCCTGCTCAATGGTTCTTCGAAGACAGCCTCCACCCTGCTGGATACTACTTTACAGATGATCCGTAATATCCCGGCTTTGGCCTTAATCCCTTTGGTGATTTTATGGTTCGGGATTGATGAATCCGCCAAGCTGTTTTTGGTCGCTGTCGGGGTGTTCTTCCCGCTGTATATCAATACCTATCATGGCATTCGCTCAGTCGATCCGCAGCTGATTGAGATGGGTAAAAGTTACGGCTTAACGCGCTGGCAGTTGTACAAAGAAATTATTTTACCCGGTGCGATGCCGTCAATTCTGGTTGGTTTACGCTTTGCACTAGGTCTGGTCTGGGTACTGCTGATTGTGGCCGAAACCATTTCAGCACAATCCGGCATTGGTTATATGACCATGAATGCCCGTGAGTTCTTGCAAACTGACGTGGTCTTGGTGGGGATTTTACTTTACGCCCTGCTTGGAAAACTGGCTGATGTATTGGCCGTCGCTTTAGAAAAATACCTGCTGCGTTGGCATGCTGGCTATCAAAAATAAGGAATAAGACATGACTGATTTAAGCATCGGGCGTCATGCTTCTGAAGAACGCTCCATACCTCAACAACCTGACCATACAGATATCAACCCCAACGCTGTGGTGGGTGCAGAAATTCTGATTGAACAGCTGCACAAATTCTATGGTGAAGTGAAAGTTCTGGAAGATCTGGACCTGCACATTCAACCGGGTGAATTCCTGGCCATTGTTGGACGCAGTGGCTGTGGTAAAAGTACCCTGCTGCGTCTGATTGCCGATTTGGAACAACCGAGCTATGGCGAAATCAAGTTTAAATCAGCACGTCATATTCGCGAAGGCATCACCAGCGATGACATTCGGGTCATGTTCCAGGACCCACGACTGTTACCTTGGCGTAGCATTGAGCAAAATGTACAATTGGGTTTAGCCAAAGAGCAGCAAGACAATGCTTCTGCACTACTGGAAAAAGTCGGCTTGAAAGAAAAGGCCGGACTCTGGCCATCACAACTTTCAGGCGGTCAGCGTCAGCGTACTGCACTGGCCCGGGCCTTATCACATAAACCTCGCATTTTGCTGCTCGATGAGCCTTTAGGTGCACTGGATGCACTCACCCGTTTGGACATGCAGAACCTGATTGAAAAACTCTGGACTGAACAGGGCTTTACCGCCATTTTAGTAACCCATGATGTCAGTGAAGCCGTACAACTGGCCGACCGGATTATCCTTTTAGATAAGGGGCACATTGCCCAGCAGTTTAAAGTGGATTTGCCTCGACCACGTAAAAAAGATTACACCTTTACCGAGCTGGAACAGCAAGTATTAAATGCAGTATTGGCAACCTGAGCATGCAACACGGCGATAACGAATCTAAACAATCCGTTATCCTTCCTCGGTTTATACATCTTTTAGTCCAGCCTAAACATACTCTTTAATTTTTTTAAAACTGCACCAAATCTGAACACAAAAGACCAGTCGTATCATTTATCCAAAAAATCAATCCCATTTAATCATTTATATAAAAAATGCAATGTTTGCCTATCTGTAGGTCCTATAGGATTTTTAACTCATTAAATAGCTAACCTACAGAATAAACTATCAATTATGATAAAAATGCAATTTTTAGTAATGCACAAATCTGCCGATTTGCCGTACAATTTGCCTTTCCCCTTTAATTTTTTAAATTTGCCAATGGAACAAAAAAAGAGTACACAAAAAAGACATCAATTGCTAAATGCCGCACTCGATGTATTTTCCCTTTACGGTTTTAATGGAGCAAGCTTAGACGAGATTGCTCAGATTGCTGAAATGCATAAATCGAATATTTTCTATTATTATGAAAATAAAGAAGCTTTATATGTAGAAGTGCTCACCACCGTTCTACAGAAATGGCTTGCGCCACTGCAAATGCTGGAATCGGAGCTGGAACCAGAAGAAGCCATTAGCAACTATTTAATGCAAAAAATTGAGGTTTCTCGCACTCAACCGAAAGCATCCCGACTGTTTGCATTGGAAGTAATTCAAGGTGCCCCACATATTTTGCCAATTCTAAAAGGTCCTTTAAAGAAACTGTTTAAGCGCAAGGCTAAAGTGATTAGCGTGTGGCAGGAACAGGGGAAAATTGCCAAAGAAATTGATCCTGAACTGCTGATTTTGAATATTTGGGCATTGACGCAAAACTATGCAGATTTTGCTACCCAAATGGAAATGGTCACGGGTAAAACCTTGCGTAACCGTTCAATGCAGCAACGTTGCATCCAGCATACTGTACATATGATGTTATATGGCGTGATTCCCCGTTCATAAACCTTAAATTATCATTGATGATAGTTTTGGCATACGACCATAGCCCACTATGGTCGCCGAATTACCACTCTTCGCAGTTTTATCTTATCGTTTGATATAATTTTGACAGCTTTTGCGCACCCAATAATAAATTTTCTTCCCAATCCAAATGCGCAGTTTCATTGGCCCCATCGGTAATATATTTCACTGAAATAAATCGTACACCCAATTTCTTGCAGACTTTGGCCATCGCATAGCCCTCCATGTCCACCAAATTGCACGGCACTTTGGGCAATCCTATTTCAAAGCTATCGCCCGTTCCGCAAATGCCTTGAGGCAAATGCTGAAAATAGGACTGCAAATGAATTTCTGCCGGATGCTCCTCATCCATCGGCGTCACACCGACTGCAAAACCGAGGGGCGATACATCCATATCGCGTTGCACAAAGGTGGTGACTTCCACCAGTTCATGCGCATTAAAATGTGAACTTCCGGCAGTGCCCAGGTTGAGCAAGGTCTTGCAACCGGTCTTGTAAATCACTTCAAAGGCTTTAAATGCCGCATTGACTTTACCAATGCCACTGTAATGCACCTCTATGCCTGCCTGTTCAAACAGACCTTTAGATTCATTCGGCAATGCCATAATTAAAGCCAAGTCAGACATAGCGAAACCTTATGTATGTGTAAATTTTAAAGTGTGCACATTAGAAAAGAATTAGCGAATGAGTGCAAATTTAAAATCGTGATCATCCTTCTAGCTAAGCATTTAATACATCCTGATTCACTTGAATATTTGAACTGACTGATCTGTTCTTCAAGCATTTCAATGTTCTTCAACTCTATTGATCTTCTGCATCCCGATCATTTTCAAACACTATTTTTTTGACAAAAATCCAATATTTTTTTGTATGAAAACACAACAACAAGACGAAAGCCTAAGATTATGGCAATATATAGCCCTGATAACTTTTCACTTATTGATTCGCCCATGAAGCTGCTCCGCCTGAATGCTTTAGCGCCAGATTTTCAATTGCCAAAAACTGCCGTGACCCTTGGTAATTTCGACGGCGTACATTTGGGTCATCAGGCAATGATCAAACAGCTTCAAGAACAGGCAGCAGCCCAGAATCTAAAAACCCTGGTGATGATTTTTGAGCCGCAACCTCTGGAATTTTTTAAAGCTTATGAGGCGCCGCCACGGATCACTTCTTTACGTGAAAAAGTCGAATATCTCACCGAGCTGGGTGTCGACTATATTGCAGTCGCCAAATTTGATAATCATTTCCGCAGCTTAAGTGCTGAAGAATTTGCCGACATTTTAAAACACAAACTCAATGCCGATTCCCTGGTTTTAGGCGACGACTTTCATTTCGGTAAAAACCGCCAAGGCAATAGTGAATTTTTAAAAAATTATGGTTTTCAGGTGACCAATTTAAGCACCGTAGCCTTAGCGGGTGAACGTATCAGTTCCACCCGAATCCGCCAGACGCTACAAGCGGGTGACTTAGCCTTGGCTGCCAAATTGCTGGGACGTCCCTATAGCATCACTGGTCGGGTACAATATGGTGATCAAATTGGACGCACCATTGATTTTCCAACCATTAATGTAGCGTTGAAACGTCATAAACCCTGTTTGAACGGGATTTACGGCGTAGAAGTGATATGTGAAACCGAATCTTTAAAAGATAAAGTGAAAGCCGACAATCCTGAAAAATTGGGGATTGCAGGCTATGAATCCACTGCCCTGTTTGGTGCAGGGCATGTGGGTACACGACCGGCCATCAAACAAGTCCATCCCGAATGGCGATTAGAAGTACATTTTCCTGATGTTTCTGCTAATCTGTATGGCCTGTTAATGCGGGTGACATTCTTGAACTATTTACATGGTGAAAAGGACTACCCTTCGCTTGAAGCATTGAAAGCGGGAATTGACGATGATGTAGAAAAACTGCTTGAGTTTAGACACAACACCCCCAATTTTCCCTTTTAAATCCCCATATTTTTTTATTGTAAAACGCGTCAGCCTAAGACTGATTAAATTGGAAGACAACTTGCATGAGCGATAAGCAAACTCCTGAAAATGCAGTGGATTATAAAGCCACGCTAAACCTCCCAGGTACTGAATTTGCAATGAAAGCAAATTTGGCAGTACGTGAAGCGAAATGGTTAGAAGAGTGGTATGCCGACAACATTTATCAGCAGATTCGTGCATCGCGTATTGGCAAGAAAAAATATGTGCTTCATGACGGCCCTCCCTATGCTAACGGTCAAATCCACTTGGGCCACGCGGTCAATAAAGTCTTAAAAGACATCATTATTAAAAGCCGTATCATGGACGGTTTTGATGCACCGTATGTACCGGGCTGGGACTGTCACGGTTTGCCAATCGAACTCAAAGTAGAAGAAAAAGTCGGTAAAGTGGGCGTTAAAGTTGATGCGTCTACCTTCCGTAAAGCCTGCCGTGAATATGCCTACACTCAAGTCGAACTACAAAAGAAAGACTTCATACGTATGGGCGTGTTTGGTGACTGGGACAATCCTTACCTCACCATGAACTTCAAACAGGAAGCCGACATTGTTCGCTCGCTGGGTGCCATTGCCAAAGCCGGTCATATTGAACCGGGTTTAAAACCTGTGAACTGGTGTCTGGACTGTGGTTCGGCATTGGCTGAAGCAGAAGTTGAATACGAAGATAAAAAATCGGACGCGATTGATGTCGGTTTTACCGTCGTTGATTTGGCAGATCTGTCTGCACGTTTAGGCATTCAAGTTACTGACCGCACTGACATCGTAATCTGGACCACTACCCCTTGGACACTTCCTGCCAACCAGGCAGTTGCCCTGCACGCGGAAATTGAATACCAGTTGGTAAAAGCACGTGGTGAAGATAAATCTGCACAAAACTTCATCCTGGCGAAAGATCTGGTTGAATCTGCAACTGAACGTTATGGCTTTAGCACCGTTGAAGTGATCGCAGATTTTGCCGGTAGCAAACTTGAAAACCTACAACTGCAACATCCTTTAATTAGCGACCGTCAAGTACCCGTAATTTTAGGTGAACACGTGATTGCAACCAGCGGTACTGGTGCGGTACATACTGCGCCTGGCCATGGTGTGGACGATTATAAAGTTGGCCTACTGTATAACTTGAAAGTCGATAATCCAGTCGGCGGTAATGGTGTGTATTTACCAACTGCACCGATTTTTGCCGGTGAGCACATTTATAAAGCCAACCCTAAAATTATTGAAGCATTAAGTGAAGCGGGCAAACTTTGGGCACATCACCCCATCAAGCATAGCTACCCACATTGCTGGCGTCATAAAACCCCGATTATCTTCCGTGCGACACCACAATGGTTCATCAGCATGGATGCCAAAGGCTTACGTCAAAATGCACTCAATGCAATTGAAAATGACATCAGCTTTGTACCGGATTGGGGTAAAAACCGTATCCAATCAATGATCGAAGGTCGTCCGGACTGGTGTATTTCACGTCAACGTACCTGGGGTGTGCCAATTCCGTTCTTCGTACATAAAGATACCAATGAATTGCACCCACGTACCCCGGAATTGACCGAAGAAGTTGCGAAACTGATCGAACAGGAAGGGATTGATGGCTGGTATAACCGTGATGCTTCTGAGTTCATCGGTGCCGATGCTGAACAGTACAATGCAGTACGCGATACCCTAGACGTATGGTTCGACTCTGGAACAACCCACTTTGCCGTGCTTCGTGAACGTGAAGAATTGACAGACCCTGCTGATTTGTATCTTGAAGGTTCAGACCAGCACCGTGGCTGGTTCCAGTCTTCATTGTTGACTTCAATTGCCATCAATGAACGTGCCCCTTATAAAGGACTGTTGACTCACGGCTTCGTGGTAGATGAAAAAGGCCGTAAGATGTCGAAGTCGATCGGTAACGTGATCACTCCGCAAGACATCATTAAAGATATGGGTGCAGACGGCTTACGTTTCTGGATCGCCTCTGCGGATTACCGTTATGAAATGACTGCCGGTAAAGAAATCTTTAGCCGTGCCTCGGACGGTTACCGCCGTATCCGTAACACATTGCGTTTCTTGCTTGCCAACTTGAACGGTTTCCAGGCAGCAACTGATGCATTGCCAGTCGATCAATTGATTGCCTTGGATCAATACATCTTGCAACGCGCAAGCGATGTACAAAAAACCATTCAGCAAGCTTATGAAGATATGAACTTCCATATCGTCACCAATGCCTTGACTAACTTCTGTATCAATGACTTGGGTGGTTTCTACCTCGACATCATCAAAGACCGTCAATACACCACCAAAGCGGACTCTCAGGCACGTCATTCTGCACAAACTGCACTATATCATCTGGTACAAGCTTTCGTTCGCTGGATGGCACCAATCTTGACCTTTACTGCTCAAGAAGCTTGGCCACTGATTCCAGGTCAAACCGAGAAATACGTGTTCACAGCTGAGTGGTATGACATTCCAGTGGCTTCAACTGCAAACCTGGTTTCAGAAGCCGACTGGCAGACTTTAATTAGCGTTAAATCTGCGGTAAACAAGCAAATTGAAGCGGCACGTAATGCCAAACTGATTGGTTCTAACCTTTCAGCCAAAGTTGAACTTTGGGCCAATGCGGCATTAAAAGCGGTATTGGATCAACTTGGTGATGAACTTCGTTTCGTACTGATTACTTCACAAGTGCTGGTGAATAACTTGGATGAAGCCCAAGGTGAAGCGACCGATCTTGAAGGTTTACGCGTTAAAGTTTCAGCAGCAGATGGCGAAAAATGTGCACGCTGCTGGCATGTTCTGCCTGATGTAAATACACATCACGAACATCCAGGTCTTTGTTCTCGTTGTATTATTAACCTTCCTACAGGTCAAGGCGAAGAGAGAAAGTATGCCTAATCCGCAAAATAAAAAGGGCTTATTTCAGTTCTACCCACACAATTTGCTGTGGGTGGGATTATCCATTGTTGCGATTATTCTGGATCAATGGACCAAATGGTTTGCAACAACCCATCTGAATTATGCAGATCCTGTGCCTGTACTGCCCTTTTTAAACTGGACATTGCTACATAACTATGGCGCAGCCTTTAGTTTCTTGTCCGATGCCGGTGGATGGCAACGCTATTTCTTTACTTCGCTGGCAGCGTTAGTGTCTGTGATTTTTGTGTTTTGGCTGATGCGTATGCCGAAAAAAACCGTGATTTTGCCTATGGCGATTGCCCTGATTCTGGGGGGTGCCATCGGTAACCTGATTGACCGTGTAAGCTTGGGTTATGTGGTCGATTTTATTCACGTGTATTATCAGAACCACCACTTTCCTGCTTTTAATATTGCCGATAGTGCCATTACCGTGGGTACTATTTTGCTCCTGATCGATACGTTTTTCCTAGAAAAACAACGTATTCAACGTGCGGAAGCGCAACACAATGACTGATTTTATTAATCCAAACGAGGAAACTCGTATTGAAGATGGCTCTAAAGTAGAGCTGCATTTTTCGGTGGCCATTGAAAATGGCGTGGAAATTGACAACACTCGTAGCCGTGAAGAACCTGTCAGCCTCGTGATGGGTGATGGCAGCTTGTTGCCGGGCTTTGAAAAAGCCCTGTTTGGTTTACGTGCCGGGGACCGTCGTACCGTGAGCCTTCCTCCGGAAGAAGCTTTTGGTCCTTGGAACCCTGAAAACATACAAAAGTTTGATACCGTTAAATTCGAGCAGACACCTGTTGTAGGCCATATGATTGAATTTGAAGATAAAGCCAAGCAAAGCTTATTTGGCGTGGTGAAATCGGTCGGTGAAGACATTACTGAAATTGATTTTAATCACCCGCTTGCCGGAAAAGATATTACCTTTGAAGTAGAAATCTTCAAAGTGACCCCTGCTGGCCAGCAAGGCATTAAAATTATGTAAGGTTTCAGCCTTATACCTTTAAAAGCTCCCTCGGGAGCTTTTTTATTTTCTGTTTTTATCATAAGAGTAGAAGATACAAATCCATAATATTCAATGAATAACATTCATAATAAGTTAGAGATGAAAATTTTAAAAATTTAGGCTCAATACATGAAAATATATATTGTCGTGGGTAGCGTGCGTGAAGGCCGGACTGCAATCAAAGTGGCACGCTGGGTAAAACGCAGCATCGATCAAGCCAGTTTTAGTACCGTTCAGGCCGAACTAGTCGATTTAAAAGAATGGAATCTGCCAATTTTTGCCGGTAGTCATCCGCCTATTACCGGTATTTATGATCAACCCAAACAACAGGACTGGGCCGACAAAGTTGCTTCGGGCGATGCCTTTATTTTTATCAGCCCTGAATATAATCATGGCTACAGTCCGGCACTTAAAAATGCATTCGATTACGTCGGTAAAGAATGGCAAGGTAAACCGGCTGCCTATATTGGCTATGGTGCAACCAATGGCTCCCGCTCCATCGACCAGATTCGCCAGGTCGGCACCCAACTTGGTTTAATCGACAGTAATGCGATTATTGAAATTCGCGATATTTTTTCACGTAATAAAACCGAAGAATTTGAACCCAATGAATTTGACCAGAAGACCTTAAAAGATGTGCTGGATAAACTGATTCAATACGTAAGCGCTTGATACGTGGAAGATCGTTGTACGCTTAAGCTTACAAGGGTTGCCGAATATATCCACTTTTCACACATTACCTTTCACGATATATTTAACTCATACCGAGACAGGAAGTCTCTAAGCTTAAAATTAAAAAGATAAGCGATATAACAGCAGGATGCTGCAAGGTACGACAGGAGTTATACCTTAAAATGAATATGAAAAAGCCTCGACAGGATGTCGGGGCTTTTTTTTGCCCAAGATGTTAATCTGACTGACCATTTATCTAAAACTTGAACCCAAACCACTAAAATTTACATGCGACTGAAATTTCAAACCCTATAATCATCACCATTCAAAAATGATGAATCACTGGAATAAAACTCGGAATTATTCCAGCCATCCTCAACCAAATAATAAAATGGAACGATCATTGTAAAAGCCCCCACCTAGGACTTTTGAATTGTATAAGCCGTCTTATTTCGCAGTCATTTTCAGCAGTCTGGCATTGTTACCATCTTCCAGTACCCAAATTGAACCGTCTGGGGCTTGCAGCAAATCACGGATACGTTGCTTCATATCCACGCGCTGAACTTCAGTCACAGGTTTCATGGCTGTATCTACGACAATAATGGCTTTGGAAGATAAACCACCTATCAGGGCTTTATTTTTCCATGCAGGAAATTGAGAACCGCTATAAAAAATCAGGCTGGATGGTGAGATGACGGGGGTCCAGCTGATCTCAGGCGCTTTAAATTCAGGATGGGTATCATGATCAGGAATATCTCGACCATCATAATGATCGCCATTTGAAACCATGGGATAACCGTAATTTTCACCTTTTAGAATCAGATTCAGTTCATCCCCACCTTTGGGACCCATTTCGGCAACCCAAAGTTTTCCTTGTGCATCAAATGCAATACCTAATGGATTACGATGCCCCAACGACCAGACCTGTTTTGCAACCTCATCCTGACCACTAAACGGATTAGCTGCAGCAGCTGTACCATCTGCATTTAAACGTAATATTTTGCCTAAATTGGATTGCATATCTTGGGCAGGATTAAATTTCTGACGTTCACCCGAACTCACCCAAAGTTTTCCATCCTGACCAAACAGGAGCCGATGAGCATAATGTCCCTGTCCTTGTACCTTAGGCACTTGTCGCCAAATAGTTTTCAGATTTTTAACTTGTGGTTTTTGGCTATTGGACAAGTCTAATTCACCACGTGCCACCACAGCCCCGTAGCCTCTCTGTCCTGCTTCTGCATAACTTAAGTAAATGATGTGGTTATGTTCAAATTGAGGATGCAAGGCGATATCGCCCAAGCCTCCTTGTCCACCATAGGCCACTTTAGGCATGCCTTTAACTTCGGTCTTCTGTTTGGTTTGAGGATCAAATAGCTGTAACTTTCCCTTTCTTTCCGTGACCAGTAACCGGCCATCCTTTAGCTCTGTCATGGCCCAGGGTTCATTAAACTGTGCAATGTTCGTCAGTTGATAAGTTTGATTGACTGAACCTGAAGAAGGTTTGGAAGATGTGGTTTCTGAAGCTGACTTGGATGCTGAGTTTACAGCGTCAGTTTGTGCATTACAGGCTGTTAAACTTGATGTACTGATTAATATAGTTGTAGTCAGCATACGCTGTCGGAATATTTTCATCCTGATTATCCTCTGCCATTCAAATCGCTCACCCGTTTTATTCTAAGTAAAATATTGAAAATCACTATTTTTTATTGGTAACAAACTTTCATTTGCTCTGGTGGGATGTGTAAGACATAACGTACACAAAATGGTTCTATTAGCCTCTATCTGCCTCAAGATAAATTTCTTATTCTAAATTCATCAGGAAACAGGACGTTTCCCAAACAGAAAACAACAATAATAAGGTTTGAACATCAGGACGTGAGGTAGAACAACTGTTCTATCTAAGCAACGCATACAAAGAAGCCCTATCAGGATGATGGGGCTTCTTTTTTATTAAAGTGATTTAAGCCATGCCTTTTAAGCTTTTGAAATAAGCTGCAACGTCTTTATTTCCTGCCATTTCAGCAAGTTCTAATGCCGTATAGGTACTGCGATGATTAATATCCGCACCTTTACTGATCAATAGTTTCACGACCTCTAAATGATCATTTTCAGCCGCCGCGTGTAAAGCGCTATAGCCTTCTTCATCGGCAGAATTGACGTCTAGACCTTCCTGTAAGGCCTGCTCGACTTGGTCGATGTCGCCTAAAGAGGCCCAGTACACCAGTTCAGGAAGATGGAGTTCGTCATCATCTTCAGGGATTGGGGAGATAGAATTAAATTGCATATTAATTTTTCCAAGAACTTTAAGTGATTAAAACATAAACTCTAAAATAGAAATAGGATTCAAATTTCACCATTTATTTCAATGTAATTTTTTACAATATCAAAGGTATCTTTAAAATTTTGATCATATTCTGAGTGATGTTGATAACCATATCTTTCATTATGAATATCGGTAAAATCATCATGCCAATGTCCAAATCTTCCCTTCTTTCGACATAAGGCAGTGTAAGGAAAAATTTTTCCTTTATATAAGTCATTGAAAATTTTATTAGAAACGATTACTCCTTTAGTTATATATTTCTTTTCTATTATAAGGGTCATGATCAATTTTCTTAACTCAACTAATGAAAGGATACCACCATGGCCATTCTGAATACTAAAGTGAAAAAAGGTATTTAAAACAATGAAATGATGATCATCAATTTCAAGCATTATGCAGGTTTCGCCATTTAAACTATCAGATCTAATGAAATAAATAATTTGAGGATTTAATTTTTCAATTTTATTTAAACAATTAGCATAGTAATGAATATATGTATCTTGATCCCATTTGAAAGGATATTCTTTCCCTTCAGTCAGCCATTTGATATTAATTCCAAATTCATTTGAAAATTTTTTTAGAAATTTGAAAGTTGGTTCATCTTCATTCAGAAAGTATTTTTCTAGGTCACTTACTTTCTTTAATTTTAATATTTTACCAAATTCCGCAATTGTAAACTTCTCATCCCGTTCTTCATTCATTAATTTAAGAATGAGTTGAAGACGTTCAGAAATTTTTTTTGATTCCGATTTCTTTTTTGAAGGTTTAATCTTCTTTATGCCATAACTAATTAAATTAGTAATTACCCCTAACCCTATTGTTTCTAAGCCGCTCATATTTTTTAATATTATAAATTATCAGATATATTCAATATACAATAAAAAGCCCCCTTTCGGAGGCTTCTTATTTCAAACTTAATTTAAGCTTTTGAAGGAATGGTATTCGCTGAACTAATCTTTTCAGACTCATCGTCATGCATAATCAAAGCAACCGCAATCGCTGTAATCAGTACCGGTAAACCCACTGCCATAAAGTTGAAGTACGCAGGTAAGTTCATACCCAATAATCCACCAATCAGAATTGGCCCTACAATCGCGCCCATACGACCAATTGCAGATGACCAACCAATACCTGTTGAACGTATTGCCAAAGGATAGAACTGTGCAACATAACTATAAAGAAGCATTTGCGAACCAATCGAAGCTGCACCCGCCAGGAATACCAAGATGTAAAGCAGGAACTGGTTAGACTGGAAGCCCATAAGACTCATCACAATCGCACCCATCATACCTAAAACCATCAATACAGGTTTTAAATGGAAACGGTCCGCAAGAATACCACCACCGACAATACCAACCACAGCACCTATGTTCATGACCATCATGAACATCAGGCTGTTATCCATTGAATAGCCTGCAGCCATCATCAGCTTCGGTAACCAGCTGCTGAGTGCATACATAGTCAGCAAGCAGGTGAAGAATGCAACCCAGAACAATAAGGTATTGGTTGCACGACCTCGACGGAACAGGCTCACCACGTTTGCAGCTTCAGGCACATTTTCCTGAGGTAAGGTAAAGGTTGTTGTATCTGTTACTTTTACATTCGGCGCTAAGCGACGCACAATACGACGTGCTTCAGCCTGCTTATTTACCTTCACAATGAATGACAGAGATTCTGGTAGGAATTTCCAGATTACAGGCAGTAAAAATAAAGGAATACCCGCAATAAAGAACATGATTTGCCAACCAAAATCCGGGGTAAACCATGAGCCGAGTAAAGCAGCCATTACGCCACCTACCGCATAACCACTGAACATGGTAGTCACAAGTGTGCTACGCATCTTTTGTGGGGCATATTCAGAAGTCAGTGCCACCAGGTTTGGCATCACACCACCAATACCAAGACCGGCAAGGAAGCGTAACATACCAAATTCAGTGGGATTAGAAGCAAAACCACCTGCAAAGGTTAAACCACTGAATAAAACAATACAGATCATAATCACTTTCTTGCGACCAATCTTGTCCGCCAAGGAACCAAAGATCATCGCGCCAAACATCATGCCTGCAAGCGCAGTACTGGCAAGCATTCCCGCTTGAACGGCACTTAGGCCCCAGTCCTTCATTAATAGTGGTAAAGTTACACCATTAATCGCCAAATCATAACCATCAAATAAAATTACCAGTAAACACCAAGCAACTACATTGAAGTGAAAAGGCGTAAATTTCGCATTGTCGACTACAGAATTAATATCTACAGTTTCCGTTGTCATCGTTCTCATCTCCCATGAGTACTTGTCCACATACCTAACAATCAATTGTTAAGTAAAATTTATCGCAGCCAATATACGCATATGTTTTTTTATAAACAATAAGACTAAAGATTATGAATTTTCCTTAAAATATTAAAGATATCCATATGTATTAAAAGGATTTATTTACAAAATAAATGACTTTTGATTTGGTATTAATTAGAGTGATACATGTCACATTTTTGAATAAAAACCAATCAATCATTTTATTTTTATTAATATAATCTAAACAATATCGAATATAAAAACGACTATAAAATTTTCTAATTTAAAAAAATATATGTTCTGAATTTTTGTATTTTTATGAAATATCATTTATAAA